>NZ_JBSFDA010000057.1:0-57849 GCF_053593675.1 Streptomyces sp. NPDC002156
GGGGTCCGGCGTCCCCCGCCCGCCGCCGCTCAGTGGCCCGTGGCGGCCGGGGTCGCCGGCGTGTTCACGGGCATCACGGGCAGTTCCCTGATCCGGATGTCACGGAAGGACACCTGGTCGTCGGCTCCGTGGTTCTGGATGCCGATGTGGCCGTCCCGCAGGCTGCGGGCCGGATCGGTGTTGGTGAAATCGTTGATCTGCACGCCGTTGAGCCAGACGCGGAGTCGTTCGCCCTCCACGCGGATCTCGTACGTGTTCCACTCCCCCGGCGGATTCAGCGCGCGGTCGCGCTTCTTCACGTCGGCGGACTTGAACCCGTACACGGCCCCCGTGGTGCGGTCGGGGGCGTCGGTCGCGTCGATCTGGATCTCGTAGCCCTGGGAGACGGCCGACCAGGGGTCGTCCGAGGGCGGGAAGCCCACGAACACCCCGGAGTTGTCGTCGCCTTGGGCCTTCCAGTCCAGCTTCAGCGAGTAGGCACCGAAGCTGCGGTCGGCGTACCAGAGCATGCCCATCCCGCCCGACGACGTCAGGGTGCCGTCGTCGGAGAGGGTGAAGGTGCCCGGGCCCGCCTGTCTCCAGCCCGTCTGGGAGGTGCCGTCGAAGAGCGGCTGGTAGCCGTTCTCCGGGCGGCAGTCCGCCTGGGCCTTGCCGGTGGCCCAGCGCAGGCCGCCCAACAGGTGCTGCCGGAGGGCGGGTTCGGCGTACGCGGACGACAGGTGGCCGACGCCGGTGTAGAAGGAGCGTCCGCCCGCGTAGTTCTGGCACCAGGCGATCGGATGGTCGCCGTTCATCGTGCCGCCGGTGTACGAGGACTCGTCGAGGGAGGCCAGGACACGTACCGAACTCCGGGGATTCGAGCGGTAGTTGTACCACTCGTCGATACGGTTCCAGTCCGCGCCCAGGGCCGAGGTCGCCGGGTGGGCGCGGTCCTCGACCACGGTCCGGGCCGGCTGGATCGCCGGATGGCCCTGGAAGTAGGCGCCGACCAGGCCGCCGTAGAACTGCCAGTCGTACTCCGTGTCGGCCGCCGCGTGGATGCCCACATAGCCGCCGCCGTGGTGGATGTAGCTTTCGAAGGACCATTGTTGACGGTCCGTCAGGACATCGCCAGTCGTCGAGAGGAAGACGACGGCCGCGTACCGGCGGAGGTTCGCCGGGTTGAACGCGGTCGCGTCCTCCGTCGCGTCGACCCGGAAGCCGGCGCTCGCGCCGAGTTCCTTGAGTGCAGCGATGCCGTCGGGGATCGAGTCGTGCCGGAAGGCCGCCGTCTTGGAGAAGACGAGCACCCGGTCGGTGTGCCGTGGTGCGGGCTTGGAGGCGGCCGGGGTCGACACGCATCCGAGGAGTAGTGCCGTGCCCACAACAGCGGTGATGGTTCGGCCTGTTGGTCGCATGGCGCACTCCCCTCAGCCCGTTGTGAAGTGGAAGTCGTCGACCTCGTACAGGTCGCCGCTCGCCGCTCCCTTGAAGACCAGGTAGAAGGTGGTCGTGCCCTTCGGGGTGTGGGAGAGGGGGGCGGTGACGTCCTGGTAGGTGTCCCAGCCGCCGGTCGCCGGTACGGTCGTCCGGCCCAGCACCTTGCCGGTCGGCGAGCCCGCGCGGATCTCCAGCTTGCCGCCCGCGCCGGCCGAGGCGACGCGTGCCGTGAGCGACTTGGCGTTGCTCAGGACGTACGGCGTGAAGGCGATCCAGTCGCCGTTGTCGATGTCGCCGACGGTCTTGGCGCCGTTCGCCGACTCGCGTGAACTCACCGCCGTGCCAGAGGAGTTGTTGAAGTGCTCGGCCTGGCGGTGGGTGGGCTGGACGACGTTCTGGTCGTGGGTGGTCAGGGGTGCCTGGCCGCCGCCTCCGAGGTCGGTGTACTGGGCGTCGAAGACCCCGAAGATGTTGGCGTTGGGGTCGTGGCCGCCGTCGGCGCTGGTCTGGATGGTGCCGGAGCAGCCGTTGGCCGAGGTCTGCGGGTGGCCGTGGCTGTCGTGCCCGAGGATGAAGGTGACCTCGACCTTCGAGCAGTCGATGTTCCGGCCGTCCTCGCGGTCGGTGACCTTCACCTTGAACGGGATGGCGTCGCCGAACTCGAACAGCTGGCCGTCCTGCGGGAGTTGGAGGACCACCTTGGGCGCGGTGTTGCCGACGACGACCTGGACGCTCGCACCGCCGGTGCGACCGGAGGCGTCCTTGGCGGTCACCGTCGCCGTGTACGTGCCGTTCGCCCTGTACTTGTGGGTGGGGTTCGCCGAGGTCGACGTACCGCCGTCGCCGAAGTCCCAGCTGTAGGTGAGGGCGTCGCCGTCCTGGTCGGTGGAGCCGGCGGAGGAGAACTTCACCCTCAGCGGGGCCTGTCCGGAGGTGACGTCCGCGGCGGCCTGGGCGACCGGGGAGTGGCCGTCGGTGGCGTTCTCGATGCGGTACAGGGCGGAGTGCTCGTCGCCGCCGAACCAGGAGATGCCGTAGTCGAGGACGTACAGCGCGCCGTCCGGGCCGAAGGCCATGTCCATCACCTGGGTGCCGGTCCACGGAATGTCGTTGATGGACTGGACGGTCCCGTCGGCGTCGCTGCTGATCCGCTTGATCCAGCGGCGGCCGAACTCACCGGCGAAGAAGTCGCCGTCGTAGGCCTCCGGGAACTTGACCGGGGAGTCGAGCGAGGGGTCGTAGTGGTAGACCGGGCCGCCCATCGGAGACTCGGAGCCGTCGCCGAACTCCGGTACGGACGCGCCGTTGTACGGGATCCAGGCGGCCTGCGCCGGGGGAAGGTCGGTGAGGCCGGTGTTGTTGGGCGAGGTGTTCTTGGGGGCGGCGCAGTCGAACTTGGCGCCCGAGGTGCCGGTCGCGAAGTCGTAGTCGACGTAGGCGTCGTTGGCGCCGGTGCAGTACGGCCAGCCGAAGTTGCCGGGGCCGGTGACCCGGGCGAACTCGACCTGGCCTGCGGGGCCTCGGTTCGGGTCGGCGGCGCCCGCGTCGGGACCGTACTCGCCGATGTAGATGATGCCGGTCGCTTTGTCGACGCTGAAGCGGAACGGGTTGCGGAAGCCCATCGCGTAGATCTCGGGGCGCGTCCTGTCCGTGCCGGGCGCGAAGAGGTTGCCGGCCGGGACGGCGTAGGAGCCGTCCGCGTCGACCTTGATACGCAGGATCTTGCCGCGCAGGTCGTTGGTGTTGGCGGACGAACGCTGGGCGTCGAAGGCCGGGTTGCGGCCCGCGCGCTCGTCGATGGGCGTGAACCCGTCGGACTGGAAGGGGTTGGTGTCGTCGCCCGTCGACAGATACAGGTTGCCCGCCGCGTCGAAGTCGATGTCGCCGCCGACATGGCAGCACAGGCCGCGCGAGGCCGGGACGTCGAGGATCTTCGTCTCGCTGGCGTTGTTCAGGGTGCCGTCGGCGTTGAGGACGAACCGGGAGAGCCGGTTGACGCCGTCGAAGGGCGCGAAGTCGGCCGCGGTGCCCGTCTCGGGGGCGTCGCCCGCCGGGGTGTTCAACGGGGGTGCGTAGTACAGGTAGATGAAGCGGTTGGTGCTGAACTCCGGGTCGACGCCGATGCCTTGGAGGCCCTCCTCGTCGTGGGAGTAGACGTCGAGCTTGCCGGCGAGCCGGGTGTTTCCGGCGGCGTCGGTGATACGGAGTTCGCCGTCGCGCGAGGTGTGCAGGACCGAGCGGTCGGGGAGGACGGCGAGCGACATGGGCTCGCCGACCTCCGGTTCGCCCTTGGCGAGGGTGACCTGCTGGAAGTCCTCGGCGGCGGCTGCTCCCACGGGGGCGGCCGCCTTGTCGGCGACGGCTGCGCCGGCCTGGGGAACGGCCAGTGTCAGTGACGCTCCCGCGAGCACCGCGCCCGTGAACAGGGCGAGCGCTCTGCGGAATCCGGGGTGTCGTCTGTGACTCTTGGTTCTGCCGGTGCGGGTGGTGCCGTCTTTCGCGTGCACGAATGCCTCCGAATGGGGCTCGTTGTACATGCGGGTGCGATACGCCGGGGTGCGCCGTCACCCCGGAACAATTCGGGAAGTACTCCGGAACATTCGGGAAGTACTCAGGCAGGGCTCAGTCGTTGCTGCCGAACGCCGCGTCGAACGAGGCCGACGGCGGCTCGAAGTCGTACGCCTTGAGGTGCGCCAGTGCCTCGGGGGCGCCCTGGAGCCGGTCCATGCCGGCGTCCTCCCACTCCACGGAGATGGGCCCCCGGTATTCGATGGAACGCAGCATCCGGAAGACGTCCTCCCAGGGGACGTCGCCGTGGCCCGCCGACACGAAGTCCCAGCCGCGGCGCGGGTCGCCCCAGGGCAGATGCGACCCGAGACGGCCGTTGCGGCCGTCGAGCCGCTTGCGGGCCTCCTTGCAGTCGACGTGGTAGATCCGGTCGCGGAAGTCCCACAGGAAGCCGACCGGGTCGAGGTCCTGCCACACGAAGTGCGAGGGGTCGAAGTTCAGACCGAACGCCGGCCGATGGTCAACTGCGGCCAGAGCACGCTGGGTTGTCCAGTAGTCGTAGGCGATCTCGCTCGGGTGGACCTCGTGCGCGAACCGCACACCCTGGGCGTCGAAGACGTCCAGGATCGGGTTCCAGCGGTCGGCGAAGTCCTGGTAGCCGCGGTCGATCATCGACTCCGGGGCGGGCGGGAACATCGCGACCAGATGCCAGATCGCGGAGCCGGTGAACCCGATGACGGTGTCGACGCCGAAGGCGGCCGCGGCCCGCGCGGTGTCGGCGATCTCGGCCGCCGCCCGCTGCCGTACGCCCTCCGCCTCGCCGTCGCCCCAGATGCGCGCGGGCAGGATCGCCTGGTGGCGTTCGTCGATGATGGCGTCGCAAACGGCCTGGCCGACCAGGTGGTTGGAGATCGCCCAGCACTTGAGGCCGTACTTGTCGAGGAGTTGGTGGCGGCCGTCCAGATAGGAGGGGTCCGCGAGCGCCTTGTCGACCTCGAAGTGGTCGCCCCAGCAGGCGAGTTCGAGTCCGTCGTAGCCGAAGTCACGGGCGAGGCGGCAGACCTCTTCGAGGGGCAGGTCGGCCCACTGGCCGGTGAAGAGAGTGAAATCGCGCGGCATTCTCGTCGAGCCTCCTCAGACCGATACGGGCGAGACCGTGGTGGATGAAACCGTGATGGGCGTGTAGACGGAGTTCTTCTCCGCGCTCTCCTCGACCGCCGCCAGGACGCGCTGCACCTGGAGTCCGTCCGCGAAGGACGGCCGGGGCCTGCTGCCCGTCGCGATGGCGTGGACGAGGTCGCGGGCCTGGTGGACGAAGGTGTGCTCGTAGCCGAGGCCGTGGCCCGGCGGCCACCAGGCGTCCAGGTAGGGGTGGTCGGGTTCGGTGACGAGGATGCGGCGGAAGCCCGCGTGCGTGCCGGGTTCGGTGCCGTCGTGGTAGGCGAGTTCGTTGAGGCGCTCCAGGTCGAAGGCCAACGAGCCGTGTTCGCCGTTGAGTTCGATGCGCAGGGCGTTCTTGCGGCCGGTCGCGTAGCGGGTGGCCTCGAAGGAGGCGAGGGCGCCCGAGGGGAAGCGGCCGGTGAACAGGGCCGCGTCGTCGACGGTGACCTGTCCGACGCCGGCGGTCGCGGCGGCGGAGAGGCCGCCCGTCGGGGCGCCGGGCAACGGGCGTTCCCGTACGAAGGTTTCGGTGAGGGCGGAGACTCCGGTGAGTTCCTCGCCCGCGAGGTACTGGGCGAGGTCGACGATGTGGGCGCCCAGGTCGCCGAGCGCGCCCGACCCCGCCGCCTCCTTGCGCAGCCGCCAGGTGAGCGGGAACTGCGGGTCCACCAGCCAGTCCTGAAGGTACGTCACCCGGACGTGCCGCAGGCTGCCGAGCCTGCCCTCGGCGACCATGGAACGGGCGAGCGCGGTGGCGGGCAGGCGGCGGTAGTTGAAGCCGACCATCGCCAACTGGCCGCGCTGCTCGGCCTGTTCGGCCGCCGCCACCATGGCTTCGGCCTCCTCGACGGAGTTCGCGAGGGGCTTCTCGCACAGGACGTGTTTGCCTGCGGCGAGGGCGGCGAGGGCGATCTCGGCGTGGCTGTCGCCGGGGGTGCAGATGTCGACGACGTCGACGTCGTCCCGTTCGATCAGGGCGCGCCAGTCGGTCTCGGCCGCCGCCCAGCCGTGGCGGTCCGCCGCGGCTTTGACGGCGTCGGCGTCACGGCCGCAGATCGCGGCGAGCAGCGGGCGCCGGGGCAGGTCGAAGACGCGGCCCGCTGTGCGCCAGCCCTGGGAGTGGGCTGCGCCCATGAACGCGTATCCGATCATGCCGATGCCAAGTGTCGGCTTGTTGGCCTCGCCGGCCGCCGCGTCGTCTGCCTCCGGCAGTCCCATGCGGATGTCCTCCTCGTCGTTGGCGCTGTGTGGGGGGTGTGCTCCGGGGCCAGGTGCGGTGGTGTTTCGGCTGCCGGCGCGTTGTGGCTGGTCGCGCAGTTCCCCGCGCCCCTTTGGGGCGCGACAGAACCGCACACCTGAGAAATCGCCCCCAACCCCTGACCCGGGTCCTCTACTTGAAGCCCGTCGGCATGTACTGGTCGACGTTGGTCTTGTCCACGACCGCCGAGTAGAGCGTGATGGACGACGGGATCTCGAACTCGGCGAGGCCGCTCACGCCCTTGGTCTGGCCCAGGGCGCGGGCCAGGTCGATGGCCGAGGCGGCCATGGTGGGTGGGTAGAGCACCGTCGCCTTCAGGACGCCGTTGTCCTGCTTGATGGCCTGGAAGGCGGAGAGGGCGCCCGCGCCGCCGACCATGAGGAAGTCGTCGCGGCCGGCCTGCTCGATGGCGCGGAGTGCGCCCACGCCCTGGTCGTCGTCGTGGTTCCACAGGGCGTTGAACTCGGGCTGGGCCTGGAGGAGTTGGGCCATCTTGGCCTGGCCCGACTCGACCGTGAACTCGGCGGCCTGGCGGGCCACCTTCTTGATGTTCGGGTAGTTCTTCAGGGCGTCGTCGAAGCCCTTGGTGCGCTGCTGGGTCAGTTCCAGGTTGTCGAGGCCCGCGAGTTCGATGACCTTGGCGCCGTCCACGTCCTTGAGCTGCTCGCCGATGTAGTGACCGGCGTTGAGGCCCATGCCGTAGTTGTCGCCGCCTATCCAACAGCGGTACGCCTGCGGGGTGTTGAAGATCCGGTCCAGGTTGACGACCGGGATGCCGGCGCGCATCGCCTTCAGGCCGACCTGGGTGAGCGCCTTGCCGTCGGCGGGCAGGATCACCAGCACGTCGACCTTCTTGTTGATCAGGGTCTCGATCTGGCCGATCTGCGCGGCGGTGTCGTTCGAGCCCTCGGTGATCTCCAGGGTCACGTCGGAGTACTTCTTGGCGCGGCTCTTGGCGTTGTCGTTGATCGCGTTGAGCCAGCCGTGGTCGGCCTGCGGTCCGGCGAAGCCGATGGTGACGGCCTTGCCGGGGGTGTCGCTGGCGGCCGGCTGCTCGTTGGTCGCGGGCTCGTCGTCGGACTCGTTGCTGGTGCAACCGGAGAGCAGGACTCCCGCCCCGACGGCGGCGGTCCCGAAGAGCAGCCCTCTGCGGCTCGTGAAAGGCGTCGACTCTGGCATGGCGGTGAACCCTTCCCTCAGGTCGTGCTTGCGGTACGGCGCTGGACGAGCACGGCGGCGACGATGATCGCGCCCTTGGCGATCTGCTGTACGTCGCTCTGCAGGTTGTTCAGGGCGAAGATGTTGGTGATCGTGGTGAAGATCAGGACGCCCAGGACGGAGCCGACGATGGTGCCGCGACCCCCGCTGAGCAGGGTGCCGCCGATGATCGCGGCGGCGATGGCGTCCAGCTCGTACAGGTTGCCGTTGGTGTTCTGGCCCGAGCCGGACAGGATGATGAGCAGGAAGGCGGCGATTCCGCAGCACAGTCCGGACAGCAGATAGAGGTAGAGGCGCTGGCGGCGTACGTCGATGCCGGCCAGGCGGGCCGCCTCCGCGTTGCCGCCGACGGCGACCGTACGGCGGCCGAAGGTGGTGCGGTTCAGGATCAGCCAACCGATGATCGTCACTACCGCGAAGACCAGCACCAGCGGCGGGATGCCGAGGATGTACGCGTCGCGCTCGCCGAGGTCCAGGACGCTGTCGATCGTGACGATCTGCGTCGCGCCGTCCGTGATCTGGAGGGCGAGTCCGCGCGCCGAGGCCAGCATGGCGAGCGTGGCGATGAACGGGACCATCCCGCCGTACGCGATGAGCAGCCCGTTGACCAGGCCGCAGCCCACTCCGACGAGCACCGCGGTGAAGAGGATGCCGGCGAAGCCGTACTCCTGGGTGGCGACGGTGGTCGCCCAGACCGAGGCGAGGGCGACGATCGCGCCGACCGACAGGTCGATGCCGCCCGACATGATGACGAAGGTCATCCCGACGGTGACGACACCGATCACCGAGCCCTGGGTGAGGACGAGTTGGAGGTTGCGGGTGTCGAGGAACTCGTCGGGCTTGGTGATGCCGCCGACGACGATCAGCGCGGCGAGCACGCCGAGAAGGGAGAGGGTACGGACGTCGGCGCGGGCCACCAGGCCTTTCCAGGCAGGGAGTTGACCGGTCGACGGCACCTTGTCGGTGCTGTCGCGCGGCGGGGAGACGGGCTGCGTCATGATGCCGGGCCCCTTTCACCGTCCGCAGGGCTACCGGCCGCGGGGTCACTCGGGTCTGCCTCGCGAGGTGCATGCGGGTCAGTCGGGCCGACCTGTTCTTCTGCCGGGGGTCCGGGAGTCGTCCCCCGGGAAGATGCAGCACCGTCCGCGGAGCCACGGGGTGCGGGGATGCTCGGGTCTGCCTCGCGAGGTGCACGCCGGTCTTCCGGGCCGACCTGTTTTCCTGCCGGGGGTCCGGGGGACGCCCCCCGGGAAGATGCAGCATCGGCCACAGAGCTGCCGGCCGCTGAGCTTGCGCTGGCCACAGGGGCTCCTTCCATCACGAGGTCGAGTACGCGGTGTTCGTCGAGTTCGCGGGCCGGTGCCGTGTGCACGACGCGTCCCTCGCGCAGTACGAGCACCCGGTCGGCGAGGCCGAGCACCTCGGGCACTTCGCTGGAGACCAGCAGCACGGCGAGGCCCTCGTCGGCGAGGCGGCGGATCACCGCGTACAGCTCGGCGCGGGCGCCGACGTCGACGCCCCGGGTCGGTTCGTCGAGCAGCAGGACCCGGCAGCCGCGCAGCAGCCAGCGGGCGAGGACCGCCTTCTGCTGGTTGCCGCCGGAGAGGGTCCGGACGGGCACGGAGGGGTTGTCGGGCCGCAGCGACAGTTCACGGGTGGCGGCGCGGGCGGCGCCGAGTTCGGCGCCCCGGTCGATCCAACCCCCTCGTGCGAAACGGGACATGGAGGAGACCGAGACATTGCGGGTGACGGACTCCAGCATCAGCAGGGCCTGCGCCTTGCGTTCCTCGGGGGCGAGGCCGAGTCCGGCGCGCACGGCGGCCCGTACGCTGCCCGGCCGCAACGCCTTGCCGTCGACGCAGACTTGACCGGCTGTCGGCTTGCGTGCGCCGTAGATCGTCTCCAGGATCTCGGAGCGCCCGGATCCGACCAGTCCGGCAAGGCCGACGATCTCACCGGGTCGCACGGTGAGATCGACGGGCGCGAACTCGCCTTCTCTGGCCAGCCCTTGGACTTCGAGGACCGGTGTGCCGACCGCGTCCCTCGGGGTCGCCGGCCGCTCCGGGAAGACGTACTCGACGTTCCGTCCCGTCATCAGGGCGACGACCTCGCGGGTCGGCGTGGACTTCGCGGGGAGTCCGCCCGCCACCGCCCGGCCGTCCTTGAGGACGGTGACGCGGTCGCCGATGCGGCGGATCTCCTCCAGCCGGTGCGAGATGTAGACGACGGCGACCCCGTCGGCGGTCAGGTCCCCGACGATGCGGAAGAGGTTGTCGACCTCCTCCGGGTCGAGCGCGGCGGACGGCTCGTCCATGACGATCAGCCGTACGTCGTGGGAGAGCGCCCGCGCCATCGACACGATCTGCTGCTGCGCCGCCGACAACTCCCCCACCAGCCGCCCGGGATCGACCTCAGGATGACCAAGTCGCCTGAGCAGTGCGGCAGTCGAGGACTTCGCCGCCTTTCCTCGTACGACGAATCCGGCGGTCGTGGGTTCATGGCCGAGGTGGACGTTCTCGGCGACCGACAGGTGTTCCACCAGGTCGAGTTCCTGGTAGATGGTGGCGATGCCGAGGCGCATGGCGGCGATGGGCGAGCGCAGGTTGACCGGTTCGCCGCGCCAGGTGATGGTGCCGTCGTCGGGCTGGTGGGCGCCGGCCAGGACCTTGATGAGCGTGGACTTCCCGGCGCCGTTCTGGCCGAGCAGACAGTGCACTTCACCGGCCTGGACGTCGAGGTCGACGCCGTCGAGGGCCCGGACGCCGGGGAACGACTTGGTGATGCCGGACATGCTGAGCAGCGGTGGTTCTGGTGCCATGACGGTTCCCCTTGGCGGGCGTGCGGGCCGGTTGCAGGGCAGATCCCAAGGTGGGCAAGTCGCTTGCTGAGCAGGCGTTTTCGAACAGGGCAGGGCAGAGCAGGGCGCTGTACTGGTGAGCCGTAGGTACGGGACTGATGATCCGTAGGTACGGAGTGGCTACGCGGGTGAGAACAGGTGGTCGCTGATGAGCCGGGCCGCGCCGATGACTCCGGCGGTGGGGCCCAACTCCCCCAGCACGATGGGCAGGTTGCCGGTTGCCAGCGGCAGTGACTGCCGGTAGACCTGGGTACGGATCGCGGCGAGCAGGGTGTGGCCGAGGCCGGTCACCCCGCCGCCGATCACCACCAGGCCGGGGTTGAAGAAGCTGACCAGGCCGGCGATGACCTGCCCGGTGCGGTTGCCGCCCTCGCGGATGAGGTCGAGCGAGGTGGCGTCCCCGGCGGCAGCGGCGGCGGCGACGTCGACGGCGCTCAGGGCGCCGCTCGCCTCCAGCCGGGCCGCGAGTTCCTCCGAAAGTCCCTGCTGGGCCGCCTCTTTGGCGTCACGGGCGAGTGCGGCGCCGCTGAAGTGGGCTTCCAGGCAGCCCCGGTTGCCGCAGGCGCACGGGCGGCCGTCGGGCACGGCCTGGATGTGTCCGATGTCGCCGGCGCTGCCCGTCACCCCGCGGTGGACCTCACCGCCGACGACGATGCCGCAGCCGATTCCGGTGCCGATCTTGACGCAGAGGAAGTCGCCCACGGAACGGGCGACGCCCGCGTGCTGCTCCCCCATCGCCATCAGGTTCACGTCGTTGTCGACCATGACCGGGCAGCCCAGTTCCTGGCTGAGCGCCTCCCGTACGGGGAAGCCGTCCCAGCCGGGCATGATCGGCGGGGCGACCGGTACGCCCTCGGGGAAGCGGACCGGGCCCGGGACGCCGATACCGGCGCCGTCGAACCCCTCCGCGAGCCCGGAGGCCCTCAACTTGGCCGCCATGGACAGGACTTGCTCGAAGACCGCGACCGGGCCCTCGCGTACGTCCATGGGCTGGTTGAGGTGTCCCAGCACTTCCAGTTCGGCGTTGGTGACCGCGATGTCGATCGAGGTCGCGCCGATGTCGACGCCGAGGAAGCGCAGGGCGGGGGCGAGCCGGATGTTGTGGGAGCGGCGGCCACCGCGCGAGGCGGCGAGTCCGTCGGCCACGACCAGGCCCGTCTCCAGGAGCCGGTCCACCTCCACGGCCAGCTTGGACCGGGACAGGTCGACCTGGTCCCCCAGCTGGGCCCGGGAGTTGGGCCCACCGTCACGCAACAGCCGCAGCAGCCGGGCCTGATGGGCGTTCGCGGGTCGTGCGGTCATACGTCTCACGAGCCCCTCCCCGCCTAGTCAGGCACCAACCAGCCATGATTTCCGGCCACTTCGCCGGGCTTTCGAGTGGAACGTAGCAGCGGCTGCCGGGACTGGGAAGAAGTTGCGCACAGATTGCCGCCGACTTCTTCCTCTGAGAGGACAAAGGAGGGGCGCGTACCGACGCCGGGCGCATTACCTCGCGGGTCATCGACCCGGCCCGCCCGCGACAGCACACTGGCGAAGCCCGCGCCCGTCACCGTGAGAGGACAGCCATGACCACGCCGCCCGAAGCTCCCCGCCCCGGCGAACTCGCCGCCACGATCCTCGCCGCGCTGCCCTTCGCGGGGGAGCTGGGCATCGAGCTGGAGGAGGCCGGGGCCGAACGCACCACGGGCGTGCTGGCGTGGTCCGAGCGGCTGTGCACGGTGGGCGGCACCCTGCACGGGGGTGCGCTGATGGCGTTCGCGGACACCGTCGGTGCGGTGTGCGCGTTCCTCAATCTGCCGCCGGGCGCGGGGACTTCGACGGTGGAGTCGAAGACCAACTTCTTCCGAGGCGTCCGCTCGGGCAAGGTCAGGGCCGAGGCACGGCCACTGCATGTGGGCCGGTCCTTCGTCGTCGTACAGACGGATCTGTACGACGACGAGGGCAGACGGGTGGGCCAGACGACACAGACGCAGGCGGTGCTGGGCGGCAAGTAGGGCATGCGGCACACGACCCGAAGAAACCCCAGACGCCGGAAGCCCGGCGGAGCGCTCAGTCGCGCGGGCGCTCGTGGTACGTCTTGCGGGTGTGTTCCGTATGGGCCCGCATGACCTCCGTCGCCCGCTGCCCGTCACCGTCCGTGATCGCCGCGATCAGTTCGCGGTGCTCGATCCACGACTGCCGACCGCGCTGCCGGGCCACCGGCGTGTAGTACCAGCGCACCCGGCGGTCCACCTGCGCCGCCAACTCCGCCAGAACCGTGTTGCCGGCCAGCTCCATGACCTTCGCGTGGAAGCGGGCGTTCAACGCCACCGCACCGTCCACATCGTCCTCCGTCACCGCCCGCTCGCCCTCGGCGCACAGCTGCTCCAGCACCTCGATGCCGGCACGGTCGGCGCCCGTGGCGGCGAGCCGGGCGGCCTCGGCCTCCAACAGGGTGCGGACGGTGAGGAGTTGGTCCGCCTCCGCCTCCGTCGGCTCGTGCACGAAGGCGCCCTGGGCCGGCCGCAGATCGACCCACCCGTCCGTGTTGAGCCGCTGGAGCGCCTCGCGCACCGGCTGCCGTGACACCCCCAGGTGCCCGGCGAGTTCGCTCTCGACGAGGTGCTGACCAGGTTGCAGGGCACGGGTGGTGATCAGTTCGAGCAGCGCCTCGTACACCCGGTCACGGAGCGGACCGGGACGTTCGAGCTTCGGTACCGCGCCCTGCGGCAGTCCTGTCGTCGAGAACATCGCGGTCCCCCTGGGTCAGCGCCGCGCAGAGCAGCCGGGACGCCAGTATGGATTGTCTTTCGTCTACAGTCCACGGTGCACAGGAGCCGGAGGGCGCACGGACACCGGGGCACTCAGGGACAGCGGACGACCTGTCCGGCGTACGAGAGGTTGCCGCCGAAGCCGAACAGCAGGACCGGGTCGCCGGTGGAGATCTCGCCGCGCTCGACCAGCTTCGAGAAGGCGAGCGGGATGCTGGCGGCCGAGGTGTTGCCGGACTCGACGACATCGCGGGCCACGACGGCGTTCACCGCGCCGATCTTCGCGGCCAGCGGTTCGATGATGCGCAGGTTGGCCTGGTGCAGGACGACGGCGGCGAGGTCCTCGGGGGCCAGGCCCGCGCGCTCGCAGGCCTGGCGGGCGATGCGCGGCAGCTGGGTGGTGGCCCAGCGGTACACGCTCTGCCCCTCCTGCGCGAACACCGAGGGCGTGCCCTCGATCCGTACCGCGTGCCCCATCTCGGGCACGGAACCCCACAGCACGGGCCCGATTCCGGCGGGACCGTCCGCGTCCGCCGGACAGGCCTCGACGACCGCCGCGCCCGCGCCGTCCCCGACGAGTACGCAGGTCGTGCGGTCGGTCCAGTCCGTCACGGCGGACATCTTGTCGGCGCCGATGACGAGGGCGCGCTGCGATCCCCCGGCCCGTACGGCGTGGTCGGCCGTGGCCAGGGCGTGGGTGAAGCCGGCGCACACGACGTTGAGGTCCATCGTGGCCGCCGAGGGGATGCCGATCCGGTTCGCGACCCGGGCGGCCATGTTCGGGGAGCGGTCGACGGCCGTGGAGGTGGCGACGAGGACGAGGTCGATGTCGCTCGCGGCCAGGCCGGCCGCCGCGAGCGCCTTGGCGGCGGCGTGCGCGGCCAGCTCGTCGACGGGCTCGTCGGGGCCGGCGATGTGGCGCGTACGGATGCCCACCCGGCTTCTGATCCACTCGTCGTTGGTGTCGACCAGACCCGCCAGGTCCTCGTTGGTGAGCACCTTGGCGGGCTGGTAGTGACCGACGGCGGCGATGCGCGAGCCGTTCATGAGTGGGTCCCCTTACTGCATTTCGGTAGCGGGATCCACCAGTCTGATCAGTGACTCACCAGTACGACGGCACGCGATGCCACAGGATTCGCGCGGCAGGGTTGTCGGCTTCCATCAGACCCCATGGCGACCGAACACCTACCCCGTGAACAGCTGTGTCGCCTTCTGTACCAGTTCGTAGACCCCGTAGCAGAGCGGGGCCCCCACCCATACCCAGGCGAACGCGATCAAGGGCCGCCGGTCGGGCGGTCCCGCGCTCTCAGACGGACTGCTCTCGCCGGCCATCGGCGGCCTCCTTCGGTGCGGGGATGTGGTGGCGGGGGTCGACGGGACGGACGAGTTCGTTGGCGACGAAGCCGACGGCGAGCAGTCCGATCATGATGTAGAACGACATTCCGTACAGGGCGGAGCCGGTCTTGCCCGCCTCCTCCTGCCGGTCGGCTATCCAGTTGACGATCAGCGGGCCGAGGACACCGGCCGTGGACCAGGCGGTGAGCAGCCGCCCGTGGATCGCGCCGACCTGGTAGGTCCCGAAGAGGTCCTTCAGATAGGCGGGGATGGTGGCGAAGCCGCCGCCGTAGAAGGAGAGGATCACCAGCGCGCACAGGATGAACAGCGGCTTGGAGGAGTCCCCGAACCAGGCGATCGAGGCGTACATCAGCGCGCCCACGCCCAGGTAGACGCGGTAGATGTTCTTGCGGCCGATCAGGTCGGAGGTGGACGACCAGCCGATCCGGCCCGCCATGTTGGCCGCCGACAGCAGCGCGACGAAGCCGGCCGCCGCCGACACCGAGACCGGTGTGGAGCTGTCCGCGAAGAAGTCCTTGATCATCGGCGCGGCCTTCTCCAGGATGCCGATGCCCGCGGTCACGTTCATGCAGAGGATGACCCACAGGCACCAGAACTGCGGGGTCCGCACGGCACTGCGCGCGGAGACCTGGACGCCCGAGAGGGCACTGGGCCCGCTCGCCCCGCCCGCGGCGGGCTTGTCGCCGCGCGGCACCCGCACGAGGAGCACCCCGAGGGACATGAACACGGCGTACGACAGTCCGTGCACCAGGAAGGCGAGCGCGATCCCGGAGCTGTCGGAACCGAACGACTCCAGCATCTGCGCCGACCAGGGCGAGGCGATGAGCGCGCCGCCGCCGAAGCCCATGATGGCGATGCCGGTGGCCATGCCGGGCCGGTCGGGGAACCACTTGATCAGGGTGGAGACGGGCGAGATGTACCCGATGCCGAGGCCTATGCCGCCGACGAAGCCGTAGCCGAAGACGATCAGCCAGTACTGCTCGGTGGCGGCGCCGAGCGAGGCGATCAGGAAACCGGAGGAGAAGCAGACCAGGGCGACGGTCATGGCCCAGCGCGGGCCGTTGCGCTCGACGAGGGTGCCGCCGAACGCGGCGGACAGGCCGAGCATGACGATGCCGAGCTGGAAGGGCAGCGCGCTCTGCGTGCCGCTGAGGCCGAGGGCGGACTCCAGGGGCGGCTTGAAGACGCTCCAGGCGTAGGCCTGGCCGATGGAGAGATGGACCGAGAGGGCGGCCGGAGGAACGAGCCAGCGGCTCCAGCCGGGTGGCGCTACGGGGGGACTCATGATCCCGGACGATAGGAACCGGCCGCATGGTTGGGAAGACGGCCCGTCGAACTCGCCGACCGTATGCGGTGAGCGGTATCCGGGGTGCGCCGAACGGTCGTTCGGACCGGACGAACGGCATCGCCGGGGCAGCGCCGAACACCGCTTCCGAGCCACGGACACCTCGCGCGGCCCGTCCGACCCGTGTCACACCTCTTGCCGCACCCCTTGTCGAGGCAACTACCATACTGTAGACAATATTCGCCGCACATTGTTCCTCGCCCGTGCAGGACAATGAGACCGTGAAGGCCACCCACCAGCACGTACAGAACCGGGGCTGATCAAGGACATGGGACGAGTCACGGAACGACGCAAGGTGATCCGCATCCGGGACGGCGCGGTCTCCGCCCGTCCGGACACCCTCGTCGCCGAGGAACCCATGGAGATCCGGCTGAACGGCAAGCCGATCGCCATCACCATGCGGACACCGGGCGACGACTTCGCGCTCGCCGCCGGCTTCCTGGTGAGCGAGGGCGTGCTCGCCGAGGGGCGCGAACTCCAGAACATCGTGTACTGCGCGGGCGCCACGGAGGACGGCTCGAACACGTACAACGTGGTCGATGTGCGGACGGCTCCGGACGTGGTGCTGCCCGACATCACGCTGGAGCGGAACGTGTACACGACGTCCTCGTGCGGACTGTGCGGCAAGGCCAGTCTGGACGCCGTCCGTACGACGGCCCGCTGGCCCATCGACGACGGCGCCGGCGCTCCCCCGGTCCGGCTGGCACCCGAACTGCTCGCGAGCCTCCCCGACCGGCTCCGCGCGTCCCAACGGGTGTTCGACCGGACCGGGGGCCTGCACGCGGCGGCCCTGTTCACGGAGGAGGGCGAGCTGCTCGACATCCGTGAGGACGTCGGCCGGCACAACGCGGTCGACAAACTGGTCGGGCGGGCGCTGCAGAACGGCCGGCTGCCGCTGTCCCGGACGATCCTGCTGGTCTCGGGGCGGGCCTCGTTCGAGCTGGCGCAGAAGGCGGTCATGGCCGGGATTCCGGTGCTGGCGGCCGTCTCGGCGCCCTCGTCGCTCGCCGTCGACCTGGCGGCCGAGTCGGGGCTGACGCTGGTGGGGTTCCTCCGGGGCTCCAACATGAACGTGTACGCGGGCGAGGACCGTATCGCCCTGACGGCCGCGGCCTCCCAGGGCTGACCGGCCGCCAGGGCTGACCGGCTTCCCCGCGGCACGGCGGCGGGGCCCCGAACGGCGGGGAGCGCCCCCTGCGCCGCTGGGGCCCCGCCTCTACCACCGGTCCGCCGCTACCCGGCGCCCGAGACCCGGGTGAGCAGGGACGTCAACAGTTCGCGTTCCACGACGGTGAGCGGCGCCAGCAGCTCGTCGTTGGCCTTGCGCGCGGCCCGTTCGCAGCGGGCCAGCAGCCGTCGTCCGTCCGCGGTGAGCGTCACCGCGTTCTTGCGCCGGTCGTGCGGGTCGGGTGCGCGGACGACCAGTCCGGCGTCCTGGAGGTCGTTGAGCACGCCGACCATGTCCTTGGCGTCGAGCCCCACCCCGCGCACCAGTTCGGCCTGCGCGACCGGGCCCAGCTCCGCGACGGCGGAGAGCACCACGTGATGCCACATCTTCAGCCCTTCACGGGCCAGCGCGGCGGCGACCAGCGCCCGCCCGCGGTCGGCTGCCCTCCCCAGGATCCAGCTGGGGAGGACGCGTATCGAACGAAGTTCGGCAGACATAAGAAAAGCCTAGCGAATAATCATTGGACCTCCCAACGGTTATATGTTTATCGTTGGGACTCCCAACGGTTCTCACGGAGGTGCGGTGTCGAGGTGCGGTGTGGTCGATGTCGACGGCGTGGCCCTGCCCGGCCGAATAGCAAGGTTGTCCTGATACCGCGTCACGCGGTTCTTGTGGGGCAGCTGAGCAGCCAACTACCGTCTGGTGCGCGCAAGTTGGACGTAGGTTGTCCGGATTTCCGGATGCCCTGTTGTTCAGATGTCCAGACCTCTGAAATCACCGACTCACGTTCCGAACTCTGAAGTCCAGACGCATGAAGTCCAGACGTTGAAGGGCAGGGCCGCACATGCCGTCAAGTCTTCGCGCACGTCTCAGATCCACCCTCACGGCCGTGTTCACCACGGCCGCTCTGCTGTTCGCACTGCCGAGCCCCGCGGGCGCCGAACAGTCCACCCCGACGGCCACGTTCGAGCAGCAGGTGCTCTTCCGGGCCTCCCAGGACCCCGGCTACGCCTGCTACCGGATCCCGGCCGTCGTCCGGACCCTGAAGGGCACGCTGCTGGCGTTCTCCGAGGGGCGGAAGGACAACTGCGGGGACGCCGGTGACATCGACATCGTCGTCAAGCGGTCCACCGACGACGGGGTCACCTGGGGCCCGCTCCAGGTCGTGGACGACGGCGGGGTCGACACCCACGGCAACCCGGCGCCGATCGTGGACCGGGAGACCGGCCGCATCCTCCTCGCGGAGACCTGGAACACGGGCCGGGGCGGCGGCAACTGCCCGGTGCCCTGCGACCGCAGCCCCCATCTGCAGTACAGCGACGACGACGGACTGACCTGGTCCGAGCCGCGCGACCTCAGCGCCGAGATCATGCCACCCGAGTGGAACTCCTGGTACGCGACGGGCCCCGTGCACGGCATCCAGCTCACCCGGGGGGCGCACGCGGGCCGGCTCGTCTTCGGCGTCAACACCGAGACGTGGGACGGCAGCCGGATCAGCGCCAACCACGCCGCGCTGATCATCAGCGACGACGGCGGCGACCACTGGAAGGTCGGCGCGACCGACACCTGGCCGATCGCGACGGACGGCACCTTCCGGCAGAAACCGTCCGAGGTGACGCTCACCGAGCGCCAGGACGGGGTGATCCTGGTCAGCGGGCGCGAACAGGACGGTACCGATCTCGGACACCGCACCCAGGCCTTCAGCGCCGACGGCGGCAGCAGCTTCCAAACCCCGTTCCACGCGCTCCCTGACCTCTACGCGCCCCAGGTCCAGTGCTCCACCGTCGACTTCGGCGCCCGCGTACTGCTGGCCTGCCCGGGCGATCCCGACCGGCGCCGGACGATGATGATCCGCTCGTCGTACGACGGCGGGCGCACCTGGGACAGCGTGGACCGGGGCACGGTCGTCACCCGGGACTGGTCGGGCTACTCCGATCTGGTGAAGATCGACAACACGATGGCGGGCCTGCTGTACGAGGGCGGCACCGTCGACGCCCGCGACGAGATCCGCTTCGCCCGCTTCTCCGAGGACTGGCTGACCCCGGCGCGCGGCCCGGATCCGACCACCCGTGACCTGGCCCCGGGCGCCCGTCCGGCCGCCGTCCTCGGCGGCGCCGCGCGGACCGACGGTGTGTTCGGCGGCGGCGCACTGGAGTTCGACGGCGTGGACGACGCCGTACGCCTCCCGTACAGCAACCGGCTGCCGCTCGGCACGAAGGACTTCACGGTGGCCCTCTGGTTCCGGACCACGGCGACGACGGGCGACCGGCCGCTGCTGTGGATGGGCGGGGTCGGCTCCACCCAGCCGCAGGTCTGGCTGCGCGCCGAGCCCGCGAGCAACCGTGTCCGGGGGCTGATGACCGTCCGGGACGGCGCGTCGGCGGTCAGGACGGCGTCGGCGACCTCCGTGGGCACCTACAACGACGGGCAGTGGCACTTTGCCGCTCTGCGTCGCGGCGGTGGCCAGTTCACGCTCTTCGTCGACGGTACGGCGGTGAGTGTGGCGGACGTGACCGGTTCTGTGAGCCGCAACTCGGCGTTCGGGGTGCATGTCGGGGAACGGATGGACAGTCTGCAGCACTTCAGTGGTGCGATCGACGATGTCCGGGTGTGGGACCGGGCGTTGGGCACGGCGGAGCTGTCCGCCGCGGCCATGACCGCGACGGTGGATCCGGGTGCGGCCACTAGCGATACGGTGCTTTGGCTGCCATTGGATCAGGTGACCGCGGGTCGCTCCGGGCGGTAGGCGGTTCGTCGGCCGCGGGCCGGTGGGGGCTTGTCGCGCTCACGCGGCGGAGCCGCAGATCGATACAGCCCCGCGCCCCTATCGGGGCACGCCGGTCCGCGGCCCAGCCGGTATGCGGGGCTCTGCCGCCAGGTCCGGCTCTGCGGCCACCGGGTCGTGGGCGCGGCGTTTGGCTATCACCGCGCAGACCATCAGTTGCATCTGATGGAAGAGCATCAGGGGCAGTACGGCCAGTGAGGCCTGGGGGCCGAACAGGACGCTCGCCATGGGGAGTCCGGCCGCCAGGGACTTCTTGGAGCCGGCGAACTGGATCGCGATCCGGTCCTCGCGGTTGAAGCGGAGCGCCTTGCCGCCGTACCAGGTGAGCGTCAGCATCACCGCGAGCAGTACGGCCTCGACGACCAGCAGTCCGGCGAGCCGCGCCGGACTGACCTGGTGCCAGATGCCCTCGACCATGCCCTCGCTGAACGCGGTGTAGACGACGAGGAGGATCGAGCCCCGGTCGACCAGCCCGAGCACCTTCTTGTGCCGGGTGATGAACGCGCCGATCCACCGCCGGAGCAGCTGCCCGGCGACGAACGGGACCAGCAGCTGCAGCACGATCTCCAGGAGCGAGTCGAGCGAGAAGCCGCCGCCGGTGCTGCCGAGCAGGGTGGCCGCGAGCAGCGGCGTGACGACGATGCCGACGAGGGAGGAGAAGGAACCCGCGCAGATCGCGGCGGGCACATTGCCCCGGGCCATCGAGGTGAAGGCTATGGACGACTGGATCGTGGACGGTACGAGGGTGAGGAAGAGCAGGCCGGTGTAGAGGTCGTGGGTCAGGAACACCGGTTCGAGTCCACGGGCGGCGAGGCCGAGCAGCGGGAAGACGACGAACGTACAGGCGAGGACCGTGACGTGCAGCCGCCAGTGCTTCAGCCCCTCCAGCGCCTCGCGGGTGGAGAGGCGGGCGCCGTAGAGGAAGAAGAGGAAGGCGATGGCGGCCGTGGAGGCACCGGATGCGACGTCGGCGCCCGTCCCGCGCGCCGGGAGGAGCGCCGCGAGGCCCACCGTCCCGAGCAACAGCAGGATGTAGGGGTCGATCGGCATCCAGCTCGGCCACTTCAGGCGTTTCACGGTGCTCCACTACTCGGGGACAGGGACGTCAGGTTCAGGGACGGTCGTGCCCTTTCCATCGTCCTCCTCCGGTTCGTGATCGGGAATCCCGTACACCGCTCTGACTGTCATCACGTTTCGCGATGACGCGCTAGCGTGGAGGGTGTGTACGACCCCTCTCATCTGCGGACCTTTCTGACCGTGGCCCAGACGCTCAGTTTCACGCAGGCCGCCCGGCGGCTCGGGCTGCGTCAGTCGACGGTCAGCCAGCATGTGCGGCGCCTGGAGGACGCGACCGGACGGCAGCTGTTCACCCGGGACACGCACTCCGTGGAGCTGACCGAGGACGGCGAGGCGATGCTCGGTTTCGCCCGCCGGATCCTGGACGTGCACGAGCAGGCGACGGCGTTCTTCACGGGTACGCGGCTGCGCGGCCGGCTGCGGTTCGGCGCGTCGGAGGACTTCGTGCTGACCCGGCTGCCGGAGATCCTGGAGGGCTTCCGGTACGACCATCCCGAGGTCGATCTGGAGCTGACCGTGGAGCTGTCGGGCACCCTGCACGAGCAGCTGGCGGCCGGAAAGCTGGACCTCGTGCTGGCCAAGCGGCGCCCGGAGGATCCGCGCGGCGAGCCGGTGTGGCACGACGAGCTGGTGTGGATCGGCGCGGAACGGCTCCGGCTGGACCCCGACCGCCCGGTGCCGCTGATCGTGTACCCGCCGCCGGGCATCACCCGCGCCCTCGCCATGGAGGCGCTGGAGCAGCAGGGCCGGGCCTGGCGCGTCGCCTGCACCAGCGGCAGCCTCAACGGGCTGATCGCGGCGGCCCGGGCGGGCCTCGGTGTGATGGCCCACTCACGCGGACTGATCCCGCCCGGCCTGGTCCGCGTACCCGACCGCTTCGGGCTGCCGGAGCTGGGGCGCGTCGACTTCGTCCTGGTCCACGGCCGTCGTCGTACGTCGGCCCAGAGCGCGGCGGACGCGCTGGCGGCGGCGATCCTCACGAGCGGGGACCGGCTGCACCGGCGTTAGCCGCGACAGTCTGGATCCAGGTGCGATCCAGGTGTGACAAAAACGGCGTCCGGGGCGCAGACAGAGAGGGCGAAGCGGTCGCCCGAAGTGCCCCTGGAACCTTAAAGAGCGTCCCAAGAGGCCTGGTACGGGCGGTGATCGGCTCGGTCGGATTCGGTGGAGATTACGGGACCGGAACTTACTTCGACGTAAGAAATTCTGTCCGTCCCCTACCCATACAGACGTATTTTCCGCCCGGTGGCGGCGTCGAAGCTGAACACCGCTCGGTTTGGCACCCCCTCCCGCGGCACAGGGCTGTGAGGTAGCTTTCACCGCGCCGAGCCGGAGCGTCACTAGGAGCGGGTTTGCGCGAATTCACCAACCCTCCGTTGGCGTTGGCGCCGCCCGTGGGCGGACTGGCCGACGTGGTCTACGAGCATGCCCAGGAGGACCCCCTCCGGGTCGCGCTCGGTCGCAAGGACGAGGCCGGCCAGTGGCGGGACGTGACCGCGGGCGAGTTCCGCGACGAGGTCCTCGCCCTCGCCAAGGGCCTGCTCGCCCAGGGCATCCGGTTCGGGGACCGCGTCGCGATCATGTCCCGTACACGCTACGAGTGGACGCTCTTCGACTACGCGCTCTGGACGATCGGCGCGCAGGTGGTGCCCGTCTATCCGACGTCCTCCGCCGAGCAGGTCTTCTGGATGCTGTACGACGCCGAGGTGACGGCGGCGATGGTGGAGCACGAGGACCACGCGATGACCATCGCCACGGTCATCGACCGCCTCCCCCAGCTGCGCCAGCTGTGGCAGCTCGACGTGGGCGCCGTGCAGGAGCTGTACGAGGCCGGAGCGCACCTCGACGACGAGATGGTGCACCGGCAACGCCTCGCGGTCACACCCGATTCGACGGCGACGATCATCTACACCTCCGGCACCACGGGCCGCCCCAAGGGCTGTGTGATCACCCACGCCAACTTCATGTTCGAGGCGGACACGGTCATCGAGCGCTGGGAGCCGGTGTTCCACTCCAGGAAGGGCGACGAGGCGGCGACGCTCCTCTTTCTCCCCCTCGCGCATGTCTTCGGCCGGATGGTGCAGGTGGCCGCGATCCGCGGTGGGGTGCGTTTCGGCCATCAGCCGCAGCTGAACGCGGCGGCCCTGTTGCCCGACCTCGCCGCCTTCAAACCCACCTTCTTCCTCGGGGTGCCGTACATCTTCGAGAAGGTCTTCAACGCGGCCCGCCGCAAGGCCGAGCGGGAGGGCAAGTCGGGCCCCTTCGAGAAGGCCGTCGAGGTCGCCGTGCGCTACGCGGAGGCCGTGGAGGAGAAGGCCTGGGACCTGGGCCCCGGCCCGTCGGCGGGCCTGCGGATGCAGCACCAGCTCTTCGAGAAGCTCGTGTACTCGAAGATCCGGGCCGCGATGGGCGGGCGCGTTCGCCACGCCATGACGGGCGGTTCGGGAATGGACCGGCGGCTCGGGCTCTTCTTCGCGGGCGCGGGCGTCCACATCTACGAGGGTTACGGCCTCACGGAGACGACGGCCGCGGCCACCGCGAACCCGCCCGAGCGCACCCGCTACGGCACGGTCGGCCAGGCCATTCCGGGCATGACCGTGCACATCGCGGACGACGGCGAGATCTGGCTGCGCGGCGACAACGTCTTCCAGGGCTATCTGAACAACCAGAAGGCGACGGACGCGACCCTGCACGACGGCTGGCTCGCCACCGGTGACCTGGGCTCCCTCGACGACGACGGCTTCCTCACGATCACCGGCCGCAAGAAGGAGATCCTGGTGACCTCGGGCGGCAAGAGCGTCTCCCCCGGGGCCCTGGAGGAACGCGTCCGGGACCACCCTCTCGTCGCCCAGTGCATCCTGGTCGGCAACGACCGCCCGTACATCGCGGCCCTGGTCACCCTGGACCAGGAGGCGGTCGAGCACTGGCTCACGATGCGCGACAAGCCCCAGCTGACGCCGACGGAACTGGTGCGCGACCCGGACCTGGAGAAGGAGGTGCGGCGCGCGGTGGTCGCCGCGAACACCCTTGTCTCCAAGGCCGAGTCGATCCGCACCTTCCGCATCCTGGCCCAGCCGTTCACCGAGGAACACGGTCTGCTGACGCCGTCCCTGAAGCTGAAGCGCAAGGCGATCGAGAACGCGTACGCGAAGGAGGTCGAGGCCCTGTACCGGGCCTGACCCCTTTCCGTCCCTAGGTGATGTCCACCCCCGCCTGGCGGTTGTGCGGCTGCCGGGCCGCCGGCGTCGCGTACGCCCTGCCGATCCAGGCCTCGTCGATCCGCAGCCGCTGGTAACGGGTGGTGTCGGTGGCCGCGGCCCAGGTGGAGTCGATCTCCAGGCGGACGTACCGGGCGTTGGCCGCGGTGAGGTCGATGACCTGGATTCCACGGTGACTTGGGAGCTGCCCGGTCTTGACCGGACTCCCCCAGTTCGAGCCGTCGGCGCTCAGGTAGACCTTGTAGTCCTTGATCCGCGCGGACTGCTCGGTGGCGGAGCGGGCGTAGGCGACGGAGTCCTCGCGCTGGTTGAGCCCGATGTACCGCACCCGCTTCACCGAGCCGAGATCGAAGGTCAGGTCGACGGGCAGGGTCTTGTCGCTGTCCCAGTAGGTGAGGTGGTCGCCGTCGGCGGCGGCCGATCCGGCGTGACCGCTCGTCGAGGCGCTCGCGGTGGTCGTGACGCCGGTCAGGATGCCCTGGCGGCCGGCCGTGGTGACCTTGAAGACGGTGTCGTACGGATCCCAGTCGCCGAGCCCGGTCAGGGTGAGCACGCCACCGGACTGGGACCACGAAATGGCCGCTCCGGTACGGAGGTTGGTGACCGAGGCGATGCGGTAGCCGTTGTCGCGGATGCGCAGGGTGCTGGTGCTGGGCGGGGTCAGGACATGGACGTACTGCCGGTCGGGGTTGGCCCTGCTGATCGTCGTGACGCCGTGCGCGCCGTCGTTCCAGAAGCCGGGCTTGAGGCCGCCGTACATGTAGCCGCCGCCCTCGGTGCCGTGCAGGGACTGCCGGATGGAGTCCAGATAGGAGTCGGCGAAGTCGTTGAAGGCGGCCTGGTTCGCCGGGAACCTGCCGTTGACCTGAGCTGTTTCGGCCATCAGGGCCTTCACCGAGGAGCCCGCGTTGGTGATCAGGCGGCCCAGGGTGAGTTTTCTGTCGACGGCCGGATCGGAGCCGTCGTGCCACCAGGCTCCGGTCGAGGGCAGCTTGAAGTCGGCCTCGGTCAGGCGGGGTTGGGCGGTGTAGACGGCCTGCGGATAGTCGTAGGCCGGGGTCATTCCTGTCTTCTGCTCATTGCTGACCATGTCCATGATCGGCGTGTCTTCGTTGTTGTTGCTGAGCGTGTAGTGCGGGCGCTTCTCGTAGATCTGCCGATAGAGGTCGTGGCTCTCCCAGTACGCGTTGTCGTTGTCGATCCAGAAGCCGCCGAGGTCGGGGTAGCGGTCCATGACCTCGAAGAAGTTGTCGTAGCTGTACTGCCCGAAGCCCTCGCGGGTGGTCAGGTCGACGTCCGTGCCCTTGTAGGCGGAGTAGGAGGCCGAGTCGAGCCACTCGTGTCCGCCCTCGGCGTGCCACTGGGGGTCGTCGGTCATGTAGAGGATGACCTTCAGGCCCTTGGACTTGGCCGCGGTGATCAGCTCGCCGAGGAAGTCCCGTTCGGTGGAGCAGGATCCGGGGATGTCCGACGGCCAGGCACGGGCGTAGCCGAGGCGGCTGTGGAAGCTGGCGAGGACGAGGTACTGGGTGTGCAGCTTCTGCGCCTCTTTCACCCAGTAGTCGGGCGTCCAGCCTCCGTTGGTGACGTCGTTCTCCCAGGCGGTGCAGTCGGTGTGGGCGGGCGCGGTGCGCAGACCCCAGTGCAGGAAGAGGCCGCCGACGGAGTTGCGCAGGAACACCTGGCGGGGGTTCTCCAGATCGCGGGGCCCGGCCGCAACGGCCTTGTCGCCGGCGGAGGTGGCAGCGGGTTGTCGCGGGGCTGTGAGAGCGGTCGAGGGGTTGGTCAGACCGAGCACGACGGTGAGGACCAGCAGGACGATCGTCGCCGCGCCACGGGTTCGGAGCGTGGGGGGTGGTGGCATGTGACGGCTCCTCAGACGAGTTGGTAGCCGCGGAGGTTGGTGAGCAGCAGGTAGGTGTCCTGGAGGGAGCCGGAGGTGTCGCCGAGGGAGCGGTAGATGCCCCACTTCGGGCGCAGCCGGTCGGCCAGGAAGGTGTCGACGCCGGTCTTCGAGGCGTCGATCACCGTCGATCCGCCCGACGTGAGGATCCAACGGACCGTGCCCGCCGAGCCGTTGCCGACCTTGATCTGGAAGTCGACGTCGGTCCATTTGTTGTGCAGCGGCTCCAGGTTCGTACGGCCGATCAGGATGTTGTCGATGGCCAGCTTGAGTTCGATGGTCTGCACGCCGTTCACCCGGCGCAGCGACTGCACGACGAGCGGCGAGGTGCCGCTGCCCGGCTGCTTCATCTGCATGATGTGGGTGAAGGTGGTGGTCGCCTTGAGCGAGCTGGGGATGTACATCGAGTAGGTGACCCGCCAGGTCTGCCCCTCGGTCCACTTCAGGTAGTTGCTGCCGCTTCCGTTGCGCAGGCCCGTGACCTCCTGGCGCTGGCGGTCGGTCGAGGTGTCGCGGTCGACGGTGTGCATGTTGAAGCGCCAGTTGTTTCCGGTGGCGTAGATGTGCGGGCTCGCGGAGGTGTGGGAGTCGGCGCGGTCGTCCTCGATGGTCTCGAAGGCGCCGAGGCCGTTCGCGCTCGCCGACGGGGCCCATTTCTGCTGCCAGGAGGCGGCGTGGGCGGTGGTGGCGGTCGGCAGACCGACGGCCGCTCCGGCGACACCGCCGAGGGCGGCACCCAACAGGGTCCTTCTAGATGTGCTCATGACACTCATCACCTCTCAGTTGTTCGTCACAGTCGATCCGTCTGATTCGTCTGTCCGTCGAAGTTGTTCGTTCATGATCAGGAAGGCGCCCAGGCCGTGGAAGTCGTACTTCGGGCGCCGCGCGAGAGCGCGTAGGTGAACATGCTGGAGCAGGACGTCTCGGTCCAGTTGCCGCTCTGGCCGCCCTTGTCGATCAACTGGAACCAGCGTCCGGTCGCCGGGTCCTGGTAGTTCTTCAGGCCCGCCGCCAACTTGCGGAAGATGCCGAGGAGTTGCGGGCGGCGCGGATGGTTCGCGGGGAGTCGGGGTGTAGCGGGCCATGGTCGAGTCGGTGGCGGCGGGCAGCACGGTCAGGGTGGCGGCGGTGAGGGCGAGGGTCGTCAGTGCCGTCCGCAGACGTCGGCTCATGGTGAGGCGGTCACCTTTTCATCCGATGTTTTCCGGTGCCCTCCGATGCCTTCTGCGGCTCCGACGGTTCGGTTGGCGCGGAAAGACGAGGGGTGGGGGGTTGCGGCTGCCCAGGCGAGCGCAAGTGTTCACATCCATGTACCGAGTTCACCAACTCAGCCGTCGGCGCGAACCAGCGTCGCGGCAGGACGTTCCAGGGTCAATGGTCCGGACCGAAGACGTCGGATGGATTTCCGGCCAATCTCGCTCCCCCGACGCCGACTCATCGGTCAGTTCCGACGGATTCCCCGGACAGGAATGCACCACGGCCCGTGATCGTTGACGATGGGAGCATCACTCCGACGACTGAAGGATCGAGAGCTCGTGAGCAGCAAGGTCCCCCCGATCATCCTGAACAACGGCGTCGAGATGCCTCAGCTGGGCTTCGGCGTCTGGCAGGTGCCGGACGACGAGGCGGAGCGAGCGGTCGCCACCGCGCTGGAGACCGGGTACCGCAGCATTGACACAGCCGCGATCTACGGCAACGAAGAGGGCACCGGCAAGGCCGTCGCCGCGTCCGGAGTCCCCCGCGAGGAACTCTTCGTCACCACCAAGCTCTGGAACGGCGACCAGGGGTACGAGTCGACGCTCCGCGCCTTCGACACCTCCCTGGAGAAGCTCGGCCTGGAGTACGTCGACCTGTATCTGATCCACTGGCCGCAGCCCGCCAAGGGCAAATTCGTCGACACGTACAAGGCGTTCGAGAAGCTCGCCGCGGACGGCCGCGCCCGGGCCATCGGTGTCTCCAACTTCCTTCCGGAGCACCTCGATCGGCTCCTCGCCGAGACGTCGGTCATCCCGGCCGTCAACCAGATCGAGCTGCACCCGCATCTCCAGCAGCACGCGGCCCGTGAGTACCACGCGGAGCAGGGCATCGCCACGGAGGCCTGGTCCCCGCTCGGCTCCGGCAGGGGTCTGCTGGAGGTCCCCGCGATCGTGGCCATCGCCCAGAAGCACGGGCGTACGCCCGCCCAGATCGTGCTGCGCTGGCACCTCCAGCTGGGCAATGTGGTGATCCCCAAGTCCGTGACGCCGTCCAGGATCAAGGAGAACATCGAGGTCTTCGACTTCAGCCTGGACACGGAGGACCTCGCGGCGATCAGCGCGCTGAACGAGGACCGGCGACTGGGCCCGGACCCGGCGACCTTCGAGTCCGGCTGATCCTTCGGACGGCTTCCCGGGGCTAGGCGGCGCCCGCGTTCACCGCGAACGCGGCGCCCCACGGGTCGAGGAGCGTCGCCTGGCGGCCGATCGCCTGCTGGGTCTCGGCCGGGTAGACGAGCGTGGCGCCCCGCGCGAGCGCCGCGTCGACGGTCGTGTCGCAGTCATGGACCGTGAAGTACGGCAGCCAGCGCGCCCCCGGCTCGAACCAGCTCGCGGGCGGTGTGCGCCCGAGGGCCTCGGCCGGTGTCGTCATCAGGGCGCCCTGGGCTCCCGCCAGCCCCTTGCCGGCGGGCGAGAGGATGGTGCAGGCGGCGCCGCGTTCCAGGACGACATCCATGCCGTCCCACGCGAACACCGCCTGGTAGAAGGCCTTCGCCCCCGGTACGTCCATGGTGTAGTACTGCGTCCACCACAGGGCGCCGGGGGCGTCCACGAGGCCGAGAACCGGGGCCGGCCCGGGCTCACGGAGGCCGAAACGGACGCCGGCGGGGTCGGTGACGTACAGAACGCCGGTGTCGGCATCGGCGTCCTCCGCCCGTTCGCCACCGGCCGCCGTCACCGACCCGGCCGCCGCCTCCGCGACCCGCGTGTGGAACGAGAGCACCCAACTACCCGCCGCCGCCTCGGCCTCACGCACACCGGCCACCGCCGTCCCGTCGAGCCGGAACACCTCCGCGTCCCGCTCCCAGCCGAACAGGGCCGCGTAGAACTCGCTCGCCGCCCGCACGTCCGGCGTGCGCAGCTCGACCCAGTTCGGCGCGCCCGGTACCTGGTCGGTCGTGAGCATGTGCGGCCTCCGTGCCACGAGGAACTGCCTGGACGTTCTTAGCATCCCAGGCAATTGCCGTTCCCCGCAGGGCGGTTGATCGACTCCCGGCCGATCGGGCGACGGTCAGACGGGCTGCCCGATCGGCCGTACGACCATGGTGTTGACGTCGACGCCCTCCGGCTGCCTGATCGCCCAGACGATCGAGTCGGCCAGCTGGTCGGCCGTCAGCAGGTGCCCCGGCGGGAGGCTGCCGTAGCTGTCCCAGAACGGGGTTTCGACGCGCCCGGGGGCCACCAGCGTCACGCCGACGCCGAACTCCGTGACCTGACGTCGGGTGTTCTCCGCCAGGCCGGTCACCGCCCACTTGGTCGCCCCGTAGATGTTGCCCGGCCCGTGGATGAACCCGGCGACGCTGCCGATCAGCACGATCCGGCCCCGGGTCTCCTTCAGCGCGTCGATCGAGGCCCTGATGAGCAGCGCGGGTCCGAGCACGTTGGTCAGCACCATCTCGGTCCAGCCGGCCGGGTCACCTTCGGCGACGGTGTCGTGGGTGGCGAACCCGGCGTTGGCGACGACCGTGTCCAGCCGCCCGAACTCCTTGAGTGCCGTCTCGACGGCGCCGCGCACGTCGTCGTACTCGGCCGCGTTCCCGGCGATCGTCAACAACCCCGCCGGGCGGCCGAGTTCCTCGGCGAAGCCGCGCAGCCGCTCCTCGCCCCGGCCGGTGACGACGACCCGGTGACCGGCGCCCAGCAACTGCCGCGCGACGGCGGCACCGATACCGCTGCCGCCACCGGTGATGAGCGCGACGGGTGCTTCGGACATGGTTCCCCCTGTGTGCCGTACGAGTGTCGTGAACGGCGGAGAGTCCATCACTTGAAGCGCTCTCCAAGTCAAGGAGGTTCGGGGCGGGAAGGGCTTGTCCTAGTCCTCCGGCTTGGTGCCCGTGTACAGCGTGAGCGCGGACAGGACGAAGAGGTCGGGGCGGTGGTGCAGGCCCGCCTTGTCGTCGGGGTCGAGCAGGCGGTCGAGCGTGGCGCGGTCCTCGGCGTCGAGTTCGTCCCCGAACATCGTGCGGCGCCGGTCGAAGACGTCGATCACGTGGGCGCGGGCCTCGTCGGTGAGCGGGGCGGGGAGGTCGAGGAGGAAGGTGCGGGTGCCGGAGGGGCGCAGACCAGCGGTGGTGAGCAGGGCCGGCCAGTCCTCGGTCTCGCGGACATGGCCGGGAAGCGTCGTACGCATCTCGGTGAACCAGGTCTGCTCGATCAGGTCGAGACGCGTCTCCAGTCCGGGGCGCCCGAAGCCGAGGTCGCGCGGCAGGTTCCGCTCCGGGAGGCCGCCCTCCATGACGGCGAGTGTGCCGCCCGGCGCGAGGACGGCCGCGAGCGCGGTGAGCGCGGCCCGCTGGTCGCCGACGTGGTGGACGACACGGCTCGACCACACCAGGTCGGCGGGGTACTCCAACTCGCCGAGTCCGTCCGGGAGTTCGGCCTCGATGGTGCTGAAGCGGTCGGTGTTGCCGAGGCGTTCGGCGTTCTCGCGGGCGCGCTCAAGCAGCGCCGCCGAACTGTCCGCCGCGACGATGCGCGCCTCGGGGAACGCCTCCGCGAAGAAGCCCGAGATGATGCCGGGGCCGCTGCCCGCGTCCACGATCAGCCCTGGTTCGGGCTGCTGCCGGGACAGCCAGGCAAGCGCGTCGGCGTAGAGCGGGGCGAACAGCTGGGCCTGCCCCTCCAGCATGGGGATCATCTTGGCGAAGTCGATGTCGCCGTGGTTGTGTGCCTGGGCGTGCTCGTGCGTGCGCTCGTGTGTGTGCTCGTGCCGGTGCTGATGGGCCATGGTCTACGGGCCTCCCGTCGTCGTTGCCACCAGCCTGCTCCGACCCCGCCGACCAGGCCAGTTCTGTTGCCGATACGGCAAACCGGGACGACCTCCTCGAACGCGCACAGCAAAAACCGGATGCGCGGGCCCGCCGCTCTCCCCCACGATGTGCACATGGACGACAGGCTTGTGGAGCGCTTCCTCGAAGACGGGTTCGTGAAGATCGAGGGCGCCTTCCCGCCGCGTGTCGCGGAGCACTGCGCACGGCTGTTGTGGCGGGAGACGGGGTGCGATCCGGACGACCCCGGCACCTGGACGAAGCCCGTGCACTGGGTGTCGGACATGGCGCAGGGCCCGTTCGCCGCCGCGGTCAACACCCCTGTGCTGCATGAGGCGTTCGACACGCTGGTGGGCGAGGGCCGCTGGGCGTCGCGCTACTCCCTGGGCAGCTTCCCGCTGCGCTTCCCGCACGAGGAGGAACCGGACGACGCGGGCTGGCACATCGAGGGGAGCTACGCCGTCGAGGGCGCCGACTGGCCGTATACGAACGTCCGCTCCCGGGACCGGTCCCTGCTGATGCTGTTCCTGTTCAGCGAGGTCGGCGAGCAGGACGCCCCGACACGCATCCGGGTCGGCTCCCATCTGGACGTACCACCTCTCCTGGAGCCGTACGGCGAGGAGGGTGTCTCGGGCCTGAAGATAGCCCCGGACCTGGTCGAGGCCTCCGCACACCGCCCGCTCGTACACGCCACCGGCAGCCCCGGCGACGTCTACCTCTGCCACCCCTTCCTGGTCCACGCGGCCCAGCCCCACCACGGCACCCGCCCCCGCTTCATGGCCCAGCCCCCACTGCACCCGACGGTGCAGTACGACCTGAACCGCAAGGACGAGAACTACTCGGCGGTGGAGTTCGCGATCCGCCAGGGCCTGGGGAAGAACAACTGAAGAACCCTGACGGACCGCTACTTACCTCTCCTGATGAACACGGGTGCGCCCGGCGCTTTTAAGGGGCGCGGGGAACTGCGCGACAAGCCCCCACCGGCCCGGCGGCCAAAAAACCACCGAACCACCAGAACTCAAAGCGCCGGATACGCGTTCCTCATCAGTTCCTGGAACTGCGCGGAGAACCAGTGCCCCGAAAGCGGCGAGTTCGCCAACGCCCCCGACAGGTTGTTGTTGTTCCGCGGGTTACCGGTATACGTCGGGTCGCACATCCGGTCGAACCCCTTGCCCTCGTCGTTCGGAATCGCCGTGCTGGACCCGTCCGACTCCCCCGGAGGCTTCATCCACACATACGCGTCGATCCCGGTGGCCGGAGCAGCCGTGGGCCGTTCACCCAGACCCGCCCCGGACTGGTTGCACCAGTTCCCGACATGGATGCGCCGGTCATAGCGCCCACCGTCGACATACGTGTCGACAGTCGTCGTCGCACCGGGCCCGGCGGGCCGCGCAGCGCCACCCCACCCATTCCGAGACGTGTCGATCAGCATGCCGATCCCGGACGGGAAGCCGACCGTCACCAGCTGGTTCCGGAAGGCCTGCGCGAAGGACAGCTCGTCGGTGTACCGGTTCCAGTCCACCCACTTCGACTCGCGGACGGACTTGCCGGCCACGGTGTCGTTGATGGTGAAGTTGTTCTCCTTCAGGGCGCTGTAGTTCGCCGTGTTGGTGATGAACCCGTGCACGTCGTTGACTGTCGCGCCCTCGGCGGTGGCCGCCTGCTTGAACACGTCGGCGGAGGCACCGAAGTTGTCGTCCCAGCCGATCCAGCCGTGGTGGCCGGCGTCGACGTAGTTGTAGACGTTCGGTACGTCACCGAGCTTGCCGAGCGCGTAGCCGACGCCCTTGACGTAGTTGCCGTTCGCCTTCATCACATCGCACTGGGGCGTGGCCGTGGGCCGGCTGCCGGTGTTGGTGACGAGGTTGGGCAGCGAGTCGATCTCGACGGTCGTGACGATGCGCAGACCCGCGTACTTGGTGTCCGCGAGGATCGCCGCGATCGGATCGATGTACGCGGTCTTGTAGCGGTCGATCTCCGTCGGGCCGAGTTCGCCGTTGGAGGCGAGGGCGGCGCAGTCGCGTCCTGGCAGGTTGTAGATGACCAGCTGGACGACGAGTTCGCCGGTGCCCTTCTGCTGGAGGGCCGCGTCGAGGTGGGCGCGCAGCCCCATCCCGCCGTTGACGCCGTTGATCGCGGCGATCCGGTCGAGCCACACACCGGTGGGCTGGCTGGAGATCCGGCTGCCGCCCGTCTCGGCGGCGGCCTTCGCGGACCACTCCGGGTTCACGTACACCCGGGCGCCCGCGTACGGGTTGTCGACCCGGTTGGACGGCGTCCCGGGATCCGGGTCGGTGCCGCCGCCGTCGTCGACGTTGCAGGTGACGCCGTCGAGGGTGAAGGTGGTCGGGAGCGCGTTCGTGCCGCTGTAGCTGCCGTTGAAGCCGAAGCTCACCGAACCCCCGGTGGCGAGCGTGCCGTTGTAGGTCTCGTTGGCGGCGGTCACGGCTGTCCCGCTCTGGGTGATCTTCGCGTTCCAGCCGCTGGTGACCTGCTGGTTGCCGGCGTACGACCACTTCACGGCCCAACTCGACTTGGCCGCACTGTTGTTGGTGACCGTCACGGCTGCGGTGAAGCCGGTGTTCCACTGGCTCTGCACCTTGTAGTCGACGGTGCAGGGGATCGCGGCGATGCCGACGTCGGCCGGTGCGGCTGCGACGGCGGCGCCGGTGGCACCGGCGACCAGCGCCATGGCGGCGAGGATCGCTGTTCTGGTACGGCTCATGAGTGCGGGTGTCCTCTCGTGTTCCGGTTGTCTTCCGGGTGGGGTGAGAAGCGCCTTGCCATAAGGGGGAGTTGAAGCACTAGCCGATGGCGCGCAGGTGGTCGCGCAGTCCGATGCCGAAGGCCGTGGGTGTGCCGTCGTAACCGGAGATCAGGGACGGGCCGGTGGCGCAGTTCCAGGTGTTCCAGGTCCAGCCGAGGTACGACAGGGAGCGGTCGTCGAACCACTTCATGACCCGGTCGATGAAGGAGTGCGCGCAGGTGTTCTCGCCGATCTCGCCCGCGACCAGCGGGACCTGGGCGGCGACCGGCGCGAGTGTCGAGTCCCAACAGCTTTCGTTGGAGCAGGAGTTGAAGTTGTAGACATGCCAGGCGGCGGCGAGATTGCCCGTCGGGTCGGTCGGCTTGTACGCCGGCCACTGGCTGAGGTCGTTCGAGTAGGCGAGCCCGCCGGCGAGGATCACGTTCTGGGCGCCGGTGGCCCGGACCGCGTCGATCAGATCCTGCATACCGGCGACCTCGTACCCGATGCCGGGACAGGTGCCGCCGTCCCGCCAGCAGGTCCAGGCCTGGGCCGCCGTGGAGGTGGCGCGGTCCGGGTAGGGCTCGTTGAACAGGTCGAACACGACGGCCGGGTCACCCTTGAAGGTGTTGGCGACCGAGGTCCAGAAGGCGGGCGTGTACTGCATGTTGGGCATCGGCTTCTGGCAGCTGGCGTGTACGTCGGAGCAGCCGGCCGAGTTGCCGGTGTACTGGCCCCAGGTCCAGTGCAGCTCGACCATCGGCGTCATGCCGTGCGCCTTCACCTTGGCCACCAGGTCCTTGACGGCGGCTATGTAGTTGGCGCCCGCGTACTCGGGCCTGATGTTGGACAGTCCGAGCCAGCACTCCTCGTTCAGCGGAATGCGTACGGTGTTGACGTTCCAGTCGGCGATCGCCTTCACCGAGGCGTCGTCGACCGGTCCGTCCCAGATGCCGTTGCCCTGGACGCACGCGAACTCGCCGCCGGAGCGGTTGACGCCGAGCAGCCGCCGGGTGGCGCCGCCGGAGTCGACGAGCTTGTTGCCCGACACGCGCAGAGCCGGCGGTCCGTCCTCGGGGACCGGCGGATCGGAGGGCGACGGAGTCGGCGTCGGGGTGGAGGTCGGACCGGTAGTCGGGGTGGGCTCCGAATCCACGTTGCACGTCGTCCCGTTGAGCCTGAACGACGCCGGTACGGGATTGCTCCCCGACCGTGAGGCGAGGAACCCCGCGCTGACGCTCGCGCCCGTGCCCAGCGAGCCGTTGTAGCTCTCGTTGGCCGCGGTGACGGTGACACCGGACTGGGACCACTTGGCGTTCCAGCCCTGGGTGACCTTCTGACCTGCGCCGAAGTCGAAGGTGAGACTCCAACTGCTGAGCGCCGCCAGGTTGTTGGTGACCTTGACGGAGCCCTGGAAGCCGGCGTCCCACTCACTGGTGACCGAGTACTCCACCGTGCACGCGGGGGTGGCTCCCGACGCCGTGAGGACCGGCGCGACCGCGGTGCCCACAAGGGCGACGGCGGCGCCGAGCACGACTAAAAGACCTGAACGCGGGGGGTGTCGCATGAGCGACTCCTTGCAGATCGGGCGCGTCGTGACGGACGCGTCGACTGATGGAACCGCTCCCACTGGTGTCAATGAAACTAGCGCCAAGTGACGGTAAAGGACAGAGGGGTTGACGTGTTTCCATCAGATGTCGCCGTCGAATCTTTTCGACTCTTCAAACACCTTGACCCTTGACACACCTCTCCCCACTATGGGAGCGCTCCCACTGGTTCAAGGCTTGTTGCTCCTCCCCACATCTCCACGAGCACCTCCGAGCCGCTAGGAGGAACCAGCACCATGCACCCCCGACACAGACGCCGCGTCACGCGGCGGTTCTGGACCGCTGTCGTGGCGGCCCTCGCCCTCCCCCTGACCATGCTCGCAACAGGCACAACTCCCGCACAGGCGGCGGCAGTTCAGTGCAGCGTCGACTACAGGACGAACGACTGGGGCTCCGGCTTCACCGCGGACGTGACGATCACCAACCGCGGTACGGACGTCATCAACGGCTGGACACTGACGTACGCCTACGCGGGCAACCAGAGGCTCAGCAATGGCTGGAACGGCACCTGGTCCCAGTCCGGCCAGACGGTCACCGTGCAGAACGCCACGTACAACGCGACGATCGCCGCCGGCGCGGCGGTCAGCACCGGCGGGCAGTTCACGTACAGCGGCTCCAACGCGGCGCCGACCTCGTTCGCCATCAACGGCACGACCTGCGCGGGGGCCCACCAGCCGCCGGTGACCGTGCTGACCAGCCCGGCCGCGGGCGCCGTCTACTCGCAGGGTGACGCGGTGCCGATGGCGGCCACGGCAGCGGCGGCGGACAGCGCGACGATCACCAAGGTCGAGTTCTACGACGACACGACGCTGCTCGGCACGGACACGACCGCGCCGTACACGTACTCGGCCACCGGCCTTGCCGTGGGCAGTCACTCGCTGCTGGCGAAGGCATACGACAGCCTGGGCGCCTCGGCGCCGTCCACGCCGGTCGGCATCACGGTCGCCTCGGGTCCCGCCGTGGTCGCCGTACCGACCCAACTCGGCGTCCAGCAGGGCCAGTCGGCGACGTACGACGTGAAGCTGTCGACGCAGCCGAGCGCCAACGTGACCGTGACAACCGCTCGCGCGAGCGGCAACACGGGCCTGTCGGTGACGGGCGGTGCCTCGCTCACCTTCACGTCGGCCAACTGGAACACGGCCCAGAAGGTGACCATCACCGCCAACGCGACGGGCACCGGATCGGCGGCCTTCGACTCGACGGCCACCGGTCACGCCAAGGCGACGGTCACCGTCACCGAGCTGGCCGCCTCGAAGGTGTACGACGCCCGCTTCCTGGACCTCTACGGCAAGATCACCAACCCGGCGAGCGGCTACTTCTCCCCCGAGGGCATCCCCTACCACTCGGTGGAGACACTGATCGTCGAGGCGCCGGACCACGGCCATGAGACCACGTCGGAGGCGTACAGCTACCTCCTGTGGCTCCAGGCCATGTACGGCAAGGTGACGGGCGACTGGAGCAAGTTCAACGGCGCCTGGTCGATCATGGAGCAGTACATGATCCCCACCCACGCCGACCAGCCGACCAACTCCTTCTACAACGCGTCGAAGCCGGCGACGTACGCACCCGAGTACGACCTGCCGAGCCAGTACCCGGCCGCGCTCAACACCGCCGTCTCGGTCGGCACCGACCCGATCGCGGCCGAGCTGAAGACCGCGTACGGCACGGACGACGTCTACGGTATGCACTGGCTGCAGGACGTCGACAACGTCTACGGCTACGGCAACTCGCCCGGCAAGTGCGAGGCGGGTCCGGCGGACACCGGCCCCTCCTACATCAACACCTTCCAGCGCGGACCGCAGGAATCGGTGTGGGAGACGGTTCCGCAGCCGACCTGCGACGCCTTCAAGTACGGCGGTACGAACGGGTACTTGGACCTGTTCACCGGCGACGCGTCGTACGCGAAGCAGTGGAAGTTCACCAACGCCCCGGACGCCGACGCGCGTGCCGTGCAGGCCGCCTACTGGGCCGACATCTGGGCGAAGCAGCAGGGCAAGGGCGCCGATGTCTCGGCGACCGTCGGCAAGGCCGCGAAGATGGGCGACTATCTGCGCTACTCCATGTACGACAAGTACTTCAAGAAAATAGGGAGTTGTGTCGGACCGACGACCTGCCCGGCCGGTGCCGGCAAGGACGCCTCGCACTATCTGATGTCCTGGTACTACGCGTGGGGCGGCGCCACCGACACCGCCGCGGGCTGGGCCTGGCGCATCGGCTCCAGCCACACGCACGGCGGCTACCAGAACCCCCTGGCCGCCTACGCGCTCAGCTCGTACGCCGACCTGAAGCCCAAGTCGGCGACAGGGCAGGCGGATTGGGCGACATCCCTGACCCGGCAGATCGAGTTCTACCGCTGGCTCCAGTCCAACGAAGGCGGCATCGCGGGCGGCGCGACCAACAGCTGGGCGGGGCGTTACGCGACTCCGCCGGCCGGTACGCCGACCTTCTACGGCATGTACTACGACCAGCAGCCGGTGTACCACGACCCGCCGTCCAACCAGTGGTTCGGCTTCCAGGCGTGGTCCATGGAGCGGGTCGCCGAGTACTACCAGCAGACGGGCAACGCGGCGGCGAAGACCGTCCTGGACAAGTGGGTCGACTGGGCGCTGTCCAAGACGACCATCAACCCGGACGGCACATACCGTATCCCGTCGACACTCCAGTGGTCGGGCGCCCCCGACACCTGGAACGCGTCGACTCCGGGCGCCAACACGGGACTTCACGTCACCGTCGCCGACTACACGAACGACGTGGGTGTGGCGGCGGCGTACGCGAAGACGCTGACGTACTACGCCGACCGCTCCGGTGACACCGAGGCGGCGACGACGGCGAAGGCACTCCTCGACGGCATGTGGGCCAACCACCAGGACACCCTGGGCATCGCCGTCCCGGAGACTCGCGCGGACTACAACCGCTTCGACGACGGTGTCTACGTGCCGTCGGGCTGGACCGGCACGATGCCGAACGGCGACGCGATCAACTCGTCGTCGACGTTCGACTCGATCCGCTCCTTCTACGAGGACGACCCCAACTGGTCCAAGATCGAGGCGTACTTGGCGGGCGGCGCCGCGCCCTCGTTCACCTATCACCGGTTCTGGGCCCAGGCGGACATAGCCCTCGCCATGGGTTCGTACGCGGAGCTTCTCGAATAGCCCCCGTCAGGTCCACCTGGACCTGAGTTCCGCGTACCGCGCCGGGCGGCCCCTTCCCGCACTGGGGGTCGCCCGGCAACTCTCGCCCTACGGGGAAAGCGCTTACCACCCCCGTACCCACCTTCCCGAATCCCCCACCCGGAAAGGACCCCCCGTGCGAAGAACCCGTATCCTCACCGCCGTACTGGCCCTGGCCGCAGGCCTGTTGGCGGGCAGTCCGTCTGCTCTCGCGGCCCCGAGTGCGCCTGAGGTGACGCTCGCCGCGGACACGTACACCTGGAAGAACGCCCGGATCGACGGGGGCGGTTTCGTCCCCGGGATCGTCTTCAACCGTAGCGAGCGGAACCTGGCGTACGCGCGCACGGACATCGGCGGTGCCTATCGCTGGCAGGAGTCGACGAAGACGTGGACCCCGCTGCTGGACTCGGTCGGCTGGGACCGCTGGGGGCACACCGGGGTGGTCAGTCTCGCCTCCGACTCCGTGGATCCGAACAAGGTGTACGCGGCTGTCGGCACGTACACGAACAGCTGGGACCCCGGAAACGGCGCCGTGCTGAGGTCCGGTGACCGGGGCGCGAGCTGGCAACGTGCCGATCTGCCCTTCAAGTTGGGCGGCAACATGCCCGGCCGGGGCATGGGTGAGCGGCTCGCGGTCGACCCGAACAGGAACAGCGTGCTGTATCTGGGCGCGCCCAGCGGCAAGGGCCTGTGGCGGTCGACGGACTCGGGGGCGACCTGGTCGCAGGTGGCGGACTTCCCCAACGTCGGCAACTACGCGCAGGATCCGACCGACACCAGCGGGTACGCCAGCGACAACCAGGGGATCGTCTGGGTCACCTTCGACGAGTCGACGGGGACGGCGGGCAGCGCGACCCGCACGATCTATGTCGGGGTCGCCGACAAGGACAACGCGGTGTACCGCTCGACGGACGCGGGCGCGACCTGGTCGAGGGTGGCCGGCCAGCCCACCGGCTATCTGGCCCACAAGGGCGTACTGGAAGCCACCAACGGCTACTTGTATCTGCCGTACAGCGACAAGGGCGGCCCGTACGACGGTGGCAAGGGCCAGTTGTGGCGGTACGCGACGGCGACCGGCACCTGGACGAACATCAGCCCGGTCGCGGAGGCGGACACCTACTACGGCTTCAGCGGGCTGACGATCGACCGGCAGAAGCCGGGCACGGTGATGGCGACGGCGTACAGCTCGTGGTGGCCGGACACGCAGCTCTTCCGCTCCACGGACAGCGGCGGCACCTGGACGAAGGCCTGGGACTACACCTCGTACCCCAACCGCTCGAACCGCTTCACGATGGACGTCTCGTCCTCGCCCTGGCTGACCTTCGGCGCGAACCCGTCACCGCCCGAACAGAGCCCGAAACTGGGGTGGATGACGGAGTCGCTGGAGATCGACCCGTTCAACTCGAACCGCATGATGTACGGCACGGGCGCGACGATCTACGGCACGGAGAACCTCACGAACTGGGACAGCGGAAGCCAGTTCAGCATCAAGCCGATGGTCCAGGGCCTGGAGGAGACTGCGGTCAACGACCTGGCGGCTCCCCCGTCGGGCGGCGCCGTGCTGCTCAGCGCGCTCGGCGACATCGGCGGCTTCCGGCACACGGATCTCACCAAGGTCCCCTCGATGATGTTCACTTCACCGAACTTCACCTCCACGACGAGCCTCGACTACGCCGAGACCAACCCGGGGATCGTGGCCCGCGTCGGCAACCTGGACTCGGGTCCGCATGTCGCGTTCTCGACGGACAACGGCGCCAACTGGTTTGCCGGGACGGACCCTTCGGGCGTCAGCGGCGGCGGCACGATCGCGTCGGCGTCGGACGGCAGCCGGTTCGTGTGGAGCCCGACGGGCACGGGCGTGCAGTACGCGACCGGCTTCGGCAATTCGTGGTCGGCGTCGACGGGTATCCCGGCGGGCGCGATCGTGGAGTCGGACCGGGTGGACCCAAGAACCTTCTACGGCTTCAAGTCGGGCAAGTTCTACGTGAGTTCGGACGGCGGAGCGACGTTCACGGCATCGGCCGCCACAGGCCTCCCGGCCGGCGACAGCGTGCGCTTCAAGGCACTTCCGGGCACGAAGGGCGACATCTGGCTGGCGGGCGGCGCGACGGACGGGGCGTACGGCCTGTGGCACTCCACGGACGGCGGTACGACCTTCACCAAGCTGTCGAACGTCGAGCAGGCCGACACGATCGGCTTCGGCAAGGCGGCGACGGGTGCGACGTACCAGACCCTCTACACGAGCGCGAAGATCGCCGGCGTACGCGGCATCTTCCGCTCCACGGACAAGGGCGCGACCTGGACCCGCATCAACGACGATGCCCACCAGTGGGGTTGGACGGGCGCGGCGATCACCGGTGACCCGAGGGTGTACGGGCGCGTGTACGTGGCGACCAACGGGCGGGGTGTCGTCTACGGCGAGTCGTCGGACTCGAGCGGTGGCGGGGGCGGTACGGATCCGACTCCGACCGGCGCCTGCGCGGTGACGTACAAGGTGACCAGCGAGTGGTCGGGCGGCTTCCAGGCGGACGTACAGCTCAGCAACACGGGCACAACTGCCTGGGCAGGCTGGTCACTTGGCTGGTCCTTCCCGAACGGCCAGACCGTCTCCCAACTCTGGAACGCCGAGTACACCCAGTCTGGCGCGGCGGTGACAGCGAAGAACGTGAACTGGAACGCGAACGTGGCGGCGGGCTCGTCGGTGAGCTTCGGGTTCACGGGGAGCTGGTCGGGGGCGAACGGGAAGCCGACGGCGTTCAAGGTGGGCGACCAGGCCTGCACGGTCGCCTGAGCACGCAGGGCGCGTACCTGGGGCGGTACGCGCCCTCCATCCCCAAGCTTCTGAGTACGCGTGCTCATGCCGGGATTCTTCATGTCGCACAAGCTGGTCGCACACAACACCAAGAGGGAGTCACCTGTGCGTAGGACCAGCCGAACCGGTCTTCTGTCGCTCCTCGCCATGACCGGCGTAGCCGCCGCCGTCCTGACCGGCTGCTCGATCGAGGAGTCGAGCTGCGGCGGCGACGAGTATCCGGTCCTCGCCGTGGGGAGCACCGGCAGCGCCTGTGTCCCCAACGGCGAGGAGCCGCCGAAGGGATACGCCCGCTACCCGGAGGGCAAGGTCCCCGAGCACGTCGGCGACAAGTGGGACGTCTATTGGGAGACCCACACCCTCGACGAGAACGGCAAGACCGAGCTCCCGAGGAGTGAGCGGCGGCCGCCCGGAGCACGCGGGCGGCCGCCCTCACGACGTCACGGCGTGTACACCGTCGGCCTGGGTGCCGTAGGCATCCCGTTGCCGATGAAGAAGCTGGGGTGTGGGGGCTGGTTGTATGCGGTGTTCTGCCATGCGATGCCCGTGCGGTACATCGTGTCGTGCAGGAGAGTTGTGATCTTCGTTGTCGTCTCGACCGGCGTCGAGTAGATGCGCAGGGCCGTGTTCGCGCTCGTCGCCCAGACGACCTCCTCGCGCCAGTCGCCGAAGAGGTCCCCGGAGAGGGCCGGGGTGGCCTTCGTGCTGTTGTTGGAGTGGACGGACGCGCCAGTCAGCAGGCGAGTGTCGGAGGATGTGCCGTACTTGTCGATGTGGGTGCCGTCGAGGAGTTCGCGGACCGGGTCGCCGTCCCACCAGGAGAGGAAGTTGACGGAGGAGGGTTCGCGGCCCTTCGTCGCGCCGGCCTCGTCGCGGATCGACGAGTCGGAGGCCGACCAGACCTCCGCCCCGTCGTTGCCCGCCCAGATGTCCCCGGCGACTCCGCGACCGTTGTCGCAGCAGGCGGCGAGGCTCCAATTGACCGTGCCGTTGGCCGGGTTGATGTACAGCTCGGCCGGCTGGGAGGTCGACTCGGACACCTTGAAATACTCCAGGCCCGCGTGCGCCGGATCCAGGTCGCCGAGGTGCTGGGCGTCGCCGTGACCCGTCTTCGTCGTCCACAGGCCGTTGCCGTTGTCGTCGACAGCCATCGCCCCGTAGACGATCTCGTCCTTGCCGTCACCGTCGACGTCCCCGACGGACAGGCTGTGCGAGCCCTGGCCGTCAAATCCCTTGCCGGTGTTGGTGGATGAGCTGGAGTCGAAGGTCCAGCGGCGCGTGAACGCCCCGTTGCGCCAGTCCCAGGCCGCGAGCACGGTACGGGTGTAGTAGCCGCGCGCCATGATCAGGGACGGGCGGACGCCGTCCAAGTAGGCGGTGCCGGCGAGGAATCGGTCGACCCGGTTGCCGTAGGAGTCGCCCCACGACGAGACGGTGCCGCGCGCCGGGACGTAGTCGACCGTCCCCATCGCCTTGCCGGTCTGCCCGTTGAACATCGTCAGGTACTCGGGGCCGGACAGGACGTAGCCGCTCGAATTGCGGTAGTCCGCCGCCGAGTTGCCGATGACGACGCCCGTCCCGTCGACCGTCGCGTCCGCCGTCTTCATGGCGACCTCGGCCTTGCGGTCGCCGTCGTAGTCGTACACCTGGAACTGTGTGTAGTGCGCGCCCGAGCGGATGTTGCGGCCCAGGTCGATGCGCCAGAGCCGCGTACCGTCGAGCCTGATCCCGTCGACGATCGTGTTGCCGGTGTACCCGGACTGGGAGTTGTCCTTGGCGTTGGTGGGCTGCCACTTCAGTACGAAGTCGAGGGCGCCGTCACCGTCCAGGTCGCCGACCGAGGCGTCGTTCGCCTCGTAGGTGTAGGCGACCCCGTCGGGGGTCGTGCCGCCGGCGGGCGGGGTGATCGGGACGTCCTTGTATCCGGTGCGGAACTGGATCGCGTGGACGGAGTCGGCCTGTTCGACGCCGCCGACGATCGCCCGGACCGTGTAGTCGGCCTGGGACGGCGCGCCGGAGTGGAAGTAGTTCGTGGAGCCGGTGATCGGCGTCGAGTTGACCTTCGTACCGGCCCGGTAGACGTTGAAGGACACGTCGTTCGGGTCGGTGCCGAGCCAGCGCCAGCTGACCAGGTTGCCGCTGTCGACGTGCACGCTGACGACACCCCGGTCGAGCGCCTCGACCTGGCGGGCGGTGGCGGCCTCGGCCGGTGCGGCGGAGAGCGACATCAGCCCGGCGGCGGCGAGGACTCCGGCGGTCACGGCGGCCAGGAGAGTCCGGCGTCTCGTACGGATCGGGGTGGGGGGATGGGGTTGTGCGTGCGGCTGCGGGTGCTGCACGGTACCTACCTCCTGCGGGGGGACGGACGGGTTCCACCCCTCAGTCGCCGCTGCCCGCAAGGGAGTTGCCGCCTTGGTGCGCCGAGTTCGACGGACTCGATCGGTACCGTCGCCAGGGTCCGACCCTCTTCATTCGTACGGCCGTTGGCCTCGACGGCGCGTCCGGCGGTCCCCGCCGGCCGCACCACCGCCTCGTCGCGCTAGAGCCGGTCGTGGAGGTCCCGCTGATACGCCGTCCGGTACGCGGCGAGATCGAACCCTCGGGCCGCTCGAACTCCTCACCGCACGCCGCCAGTTCAAGGATCTGGTCGACCCGGAACGTACGCGGCCGACCTGGGTGACCAACTGGACGATGGCCTTCAGCCGAGTCACCGGCCCGAGGGCTACTGCTTCCGGAACGCCCGCAGAGTGAACACCGGGTCCGGGCGGGGCAGGTCCTGGTCGGGCAGGGCCTCCAGGCGGGTGGCGAAGCCGTCGGCCAGGGGGTGGCCCGGCGGCAGCGTCATGAACCAGCCGCGCCGCAGGTCGGCGACGGCCCGCCGGGGGCTGCGCCCCTGCCCGCACCCACGGAACCGCGCCTCCCCGGCCGGCACCAGCCCGTGCCCGACGGCATGCGCCTCGACGACAGCCGCCGTGTCCGGTGCCGCGCGCCAGGGGCGCGATGCGAGTACGGCGTCGATGTCGCTGCCCACGTTGTGCGCGGCGCCCTTGTCGACGGTGGTGACGTACACGCCGCCCGGCCGCAGCACCCGCGCGCACTCCCCGATGATGGCCCCGACGTCCTCGGGCCGCCCGGCGAGATGCAGCACCCACACACTGGTCACCGCATCCAACTGGCCGTCCGGGAAGGGAAGTCGGCGGCTGTCGGCGAGTACGACGGCACCGGGCAGCCGGGCGGCGGCCCGTCTGGCCATCGCGTCGGTGAGGTCGACGCCCGCCACCCGCATCCCGGCCCGCGCGGCAGCGAGCCGCCGGGTCACGATGCCCGTACCGCATCCCACGTCGAGCAGGCTGCGTGCCTCTTCGGGTACGAGGCTCAGCACGGCGTCCGCCGCTGCGGCGGCCCTGGGTTCGCCGCCGCGCAGGGCGTCGTACCGCTCGGCCTCCTGGCTGTAGTCCAGCACGATCGTGATCCTGTGGCCCGGTCAGCTCGCCCCGTGCCCCGGTGCGAGGTCCTCGACTCTGCGGGCCAGCTCGAAGTCGAGGTCCGTGACGGCACCGCCCACGCTGTGGGTGTTCACGGTGAGTGACACGGTGTTGTAGCCGAGGGTGAGGTCGGAGTGGTGGTCCAGTTCCTCCTGGACCTGGGCGATGTGGAGGACCAGCGCTGCCGCCGCGAAGTGCGAGCCGAGGCGGTAGGAGCGGGCGATCCGGTCTCCGTCGAGCGACCAGCCCGGCAGTTCCGCCAGCCGGTCCTCGATCTCCTTCTGCGACAGCGGTTCGACAGGCATGGCCACGCTCCTTCCACGATGGTGGGGTGTTCTCCCAGCGTGCCACAGTCCGCGCCTTCCGGCCCAGGTCAGGAGGGTACCGGCCGGCCTCTCGGCTACCGTCGCCGTATGACCAGGGTCCCCACCGGCGGCACCGCCCGCCCCAGCAGCCCCGTGGACACGGCCTACGAGGGAGTCGGGCCGCTGCTGCGGGCCTGGCGGGAGCGGCGGCGCGTCAGTCAGCTCGAACTTGCGCTGCGGGCCGATTCGTCCGCCCGCCACATCAGCTTCGTGGAGACGGGCCGCTCCCGCCCGAGCGAGGAACTGCTCCTGCGGCTCGCGGAGCACCTGGACGTCCCGGTCCGGGAACGCAACGCCCTTCTCCTGTCCGCCGGTTACGCCCCGCGCTACCGCGAGACCCCCCTGGACGACCCGGCGCTGGAATCCCTGCGCGACGGCGTCGAGCGGCTGATCCAGGGGTACGAGCCCTACCCGGCGTTCGTCGTCGACGCCACGTACAACGTCATGGCCGCCAACCGGGGCATCCTGATGCTGCTCGACGGCCTCCCGGAGTCCCTGCTCACGCCGCCGATCAACGCGATGCGTCTGACCCTGCACCCGGAGGGCCTGGCCCCGCGCATCCGCAATCTCCGCGAGTGGCGCGGGCACCTGCTGGCCCAGATGGAACGGGAGATCGCCCTGCACCGCTCGCCGCCGCTGCGCGCGCTGTACGACGAGGTCGCCGCGTACCCGGTACCGGAGCAGGAGGAGACCCCGGCGGACCGGACAACCGACCCCATGCCCCAGCTCGCGCTCCCGATGCGGATCGAGCACGACGGCCGGCTGCTCTCCTTCATCTCGTCGATCTCCACCTTCAACACCCCGATGGACATCACCGTCGCCGAGCTGGCCATCGAGACACTCCTCCCGGCCGATCCGGCGACGGCCAAGTACCTGCACTCGATGATGAGTTGACGATGGCCCCCGGCAAATGGGGGAAGCCCGGGTTCCGGACCGCAGTGCGCCGCATCTCCATGGCTCGAACCTGTCGAGGCGGCAGCGGAACGTGACACACTGCTCGCTGTACTTCGGCGCGTAGGGGAGGCGTGGCGTGAGTGAGCGGCGGGCTGCGCCCACCGTGGGCCAAGTGGTGCTCGGGAGACGGCTCCAGGAGCTGCGCGAGGCGGCCGGGCTGAAGCGGGAAGAGGCCGCGCGGGTTCTGCGGGTGGCCTCGGCGACCGTACGGCGGATGGAGATGGCCGAGGTCGCCCTCAAAATCCCGTACGTCCATGCGCTGTTGACGGCGTACGGCGTGCCCGAGGACGAGGTGTCCGTCTTCGTGGACCTGGCCGAGGAGGCGAACGAGCCCGGCTGGTGGCAGCGGTTCGCCGATGTCGTGCCGGACTGGTTCAGTCTGCATGTGAGCCTGGAGGGCTCCGCCCGACTCATCCGGTCGTACGAACCCCACTTCGTGCCCGGCCTGTTGCAGACCCCGGAGTACGCGCGTGCCGTCATGGAGGCCGGGACGATCGGGCACACGGGCCCCGAGGCGGTCGAACGGCATGTGTCGCTGCGGATGGCCCGGCAGAAGCTGCTGACCCGCGAACACCCGCCCCACCTCTGGGTGATCGTCGACGAGACGGTACTGCGGCGGCCCGTGAGCATCCGTGGCGAGGTCATGCGCGAGCAGCTGGACCGGCTCCTCGACGTGTCGGAGAGCGGCCATGTCACCATCCAGGTCGCCGAGTTCAGGGACGGCCCGCATCCCGGTACGTCGGCGCCCTTCGAACTGTTCCGCTTCGCCGAGCCCGAACTGCCCGACATGGTCTACACCGAGTATCTGACCGGTGCGCTCTATCTGGACTCCCGCCGCGAGGTCGCCGCGCACCTGGAGGTGCTGGACCACATGACGGCGGGCGCGGCATCGGCCCAGCGCACGAAAGAGATCATCGCCGAGTGCCGAGACGGCTACTGACCCCACAGCACCTGCTCCACGTCCCCCCACCCCACCCCCTCACGCGAACCGAAGCCATGACACAGGACCCAGGACTCAGGAGCACAGACGGCATGACCGGACCCGAGGGCGCAGCCGCCCGTATCGACACCAGCAGACCGCACCCGGCCCGGGTCTACGACTGGTGGCTCGGCGGCAAGGACAACTACCCGGTGGACGAGGAGCTGGCCCGGAAGATCCTCGCCGTGGACGGCACGGTGCTGCGCGGCGCACGCGCCAACCGCCGCTTCATGCAGCGGGCCGCACGGACCGCCGCCGAGGCCGGGATCCGCCAGTTCCTGGACATCGGCACGGGCATCCCCACCGAGCCGAACCTGCACCAGGTGGCCCAGAGCGTCGCCCCCGAGTCCAAGGTGGTGTACGCGGACAACGACCCGATCGTCCTGCGGCACGCACAGGCCCTCCTGCACGGCACACCCGAGGGCACCACCGCCTACGTGCACGCCGACGCCCGCGACCCCGAGAAGATCCTGGGCCTGGCCGCCGAGTCCCTGGACTTCACCCGGCCCATCGCACTGTCGTTGGTCGCACTGACCCACTACCTGAGTGACGACCCCGACGGCGACGACGTGCACGGCCTCCTGAAGACGTACGTCGACGCGCTCGCCCCGGGCAGCTACCTGATCCTCTCCCAGGTCACCCCGGACCTCAGCCCCGAGGCCATCACCAAGGCGGCCGAACACTTCCGCCGCAGCGGCACCCCCTTCTTCCCCCGCCCCCTCACCGAGTTCCACCACTTCTTCGACGGCCTGGAACTACTCGGCCCCGGCGTGATCCCGGTCTACGGCTGGCGCCCGGAACCGGAGGACGTAGCGGCCCAGGCGGAAGGAATCGTCCCGGTGTACGCGGGCGTGGCCCGCAAGCCCTGAAGGAGCGCGGAGCGCTTCCTTCAGGGGCGCGGGGAACTGCGCGACCAGCCACAACACACCCGCACTCCGCAACGCACCTACACCCCCGGCCCCTTCCCGTCACCACCCCCCGCTTCCCGCTCGTCATCAACAATCTCCGCATCCACCACGCCTTCCTCCTCAGCAGGAGACACGTCCTCCTGCTGAGAAGAAGCCTGCGCATACATCGCCTGCCCCATCCGCTGACTAACAGTTACAAGCTTCTCGACACCAGCCCGAAGCGCACTGATGTCACTCTCCGACGAGAGCAACCCCTTCACCTCGGCAACAGCCGAGGCAACCTCCGCCTTCGCCTCCGCAGGAACCCGCTCCTCGTTGTCCCGCACGAACTTCTCCGTCTGGTACACGAGTTGCTCCGCATGGTTACGCGTCTCGGCCGACTCCCGCCGCCGACGGTCCTCGTCGGCATACTGCTCCGCCTCCCGCATCATCCGGTCGATGTCGTCCTTGGGCAGCGCCGAGCCGCCCGTGACGGTCATCTTCTGTTCCCGGCCGGTGGCGAGATCCTTCGCCGAGACATGCATGATCCCGTTGGCGTCGATGTCGAAGGCCACCTCGATCTGCGGCACGCCACGCGGCGCCGGCGGCAGCCCGGTGAGGTCGAAGACGCCCAACTTCTTATTGTACGCGGCGATTTCACGCTCGCCCTGATAGACCTGGATGCCGACCGAGGGCTGGTTGTCGGCAGCCGTCGTGAAGATCTCCGAGCGCCGCGTCGGAATGGTCGTGTTGCGCTCGATCAGCTTGGTCATGATGCCGCCCTTGGTCTCGATACCGAGGGACAGCGGGGTGACGTCGAGCAGCAGGACGTCCTTCACATCGCCGCGGATGACACCCGCCTGGAGGGTGGCGCCCAACGCGACGACCTCGTCCGGGTTGACGCCCTTGTGCGGTTCCTTGCCGGTGAGTTCCTTGACCAGTTCGGTGACGGCGGGCATCCGGGTCGAACCGCCGACCAGGATCACATGGTCGATCGCGGCGAGCTTCACCCCCGCGTCCTTGATCGCCTGACTGAAGGGAGTCTTGCAGCGGTCGAGCAAGTCAGCCGTCAGTTCCTGGAACTGAGCTCTCGTCAGCTTCTCCTCAAGGTGCAGCGGGCCATCCGCGGACGCGGTGATGTAGGGCAGGTTGACGGTCGTCTCGGACGAACTCGACAGCTCGATCTTCGCCTTCTCGGCGCCCTCGCGCAGCCGTTGCAGCGCCATCTTGTCGTTGCCGAGATCGATGCCCTGCTGCCCCTTGAAGCGTTTGACGAGGTGGTCGACGATCCGCTGGTCCCAGTCGTCGCCGCCGAGTTGGGTGTCGCCGTTGGTCGCCTTGACCTCGATGACGCCGTCGCCAATCTCCAGGAGCGACACGTCGAAGGTGCCGCCACCGAGGTCGAAGACGAGCACGGTCTGTTCCTCGCCCCGGTCGAGGCCGTAGGCGAGGGCGGCGGCGGTCGGTTCGTTGATGATCCGCAGCACCTTCAGGCCGGCGATCTCCCCGGCCTCCTTGGTGGCCTGGCGCTGGGCGTCGTCGAAGTACGCCGGGACGGTGATCACCGCGTCCGAGACGTCCTCGCCGAGATAGGCCTCCGCGTCCCGCTTCAGCTTCTGCAGGACGCGCGCGGAGAGTTCCTGGGCGCGGTAGCGGGTGCCGTCGACGGAACCCTGCTCCGGGAACCGCCAAGCCCCGTCGCCCATATGGCGTTTGACGGAGCGGGCCGTGCGCTCCACGTTCGTCACGGCCTGCCGTTTGGCGACCTCGCCGACGAGCACCTCGCCGTTCTTCGCGAAGGCCACGACGGACGGTGTGGTCCTGGCCCCCTCGGCGTTCGCGACGACGGTGGCTTCACCGCCCTCCAGAACGGCCACCACCGAGTTCGTGGTCCCGAGATCGATCCCGACCGCACGCGCCATAGCTGTCCCCTTCCTCCGGATCCCTCCTATGAGGTACCCGGAAACGACGATGCCGCGCACCTCGGACATCGAGGGGCGCGGCAGGGGCGTGAAAAACTCCCGACGAACGTCAGGCGAGCTTGGCCGACAGGGTGATCGTCGTGCCGGTCAGGGCCTTGCTGACAGGGCAGTTCTCCTTGGCGTCCTCGGCTGCGGCGACGAAGGCGTCCTCGGCGAGGCCCGGTACCGTGCCCTCCACGATGAGGTGGATGCCGGTGATGCCCTCACCCGGCTGGAAGGTGACGTCGGCCGAGGTCACCAGCTTGGTGGCCGGGGTTCCGGCGCCGGCGAGGGCGTGCGAGAACGCCATCGAGAAGCAGCTGGAGTGGGCGGCGGCGATCAGTTCCTCGGGGCTGGTCTTGCCGTTCGCGTCCTGGGCGCGCGACGCCCACGTCACGGGCTGCTCGGCGATGGCTCCGGAGGAGTCGAAGGTGACAACGCCGCTGCCCTCCAGCAGGTTGCCTTCCCAGACGGTGTGTGCAGAGCGCGTGGTAGCCACGGTTCTTCCTTTCGCGTGTGGTCCCGATGCCGGGGTTCCGTACCCCCCATCCGATCACACTCCGGCGCGATTCCGGCTCACTGCACACGAAAGACCGGCCCCCGTGCGGTGAACGGCAGGCGAGCACCCTGCGGAATCAGATAGGCGTGCTCGCGCCGCACCCGCAGGACGTCGCACCAGCCGTCCGTGATCACCAGCACGGGCGCCCCCGGCGGGAAGTCGTCGGCCCGGTGCAGCAGATCGACGCCGGGCTGGAGCACCGTCCCGCCGCGTCCGCACACCCGGACCCGCCCGGCGATCTCGGTGACCGGCAGATAGCCCGCGTCGTGGGCGGCGGCATCGCAGAACACGACGCGCGCCGCCGGTACGTCCCGTGCGCCGGCGTACGAGGCGATCGCGCCCAGCGCCTTCCCGAGCAGCGTCCGGTCCATGGACCCGGAGGTGTCGAGGACCACGCCGAACGTGCAGCGGGCGATCTCCTCGGGCGGGAAGTACCGCCCCGCGCGCGGGATGTCGGGCGTGGAGGACTGGCGGCGGGAAGGGCGGGCATACGACCGTACGGGCTCCGGGCGGGGCACGAACTCGTCGAACCAGCGGGCGAGTTGGGCGTCCCAGGGCAGCGGCGGATGGTTGAGCGCGCGGATCTCCTCCACCAACCCGCCGGGCAGGTACCCGCGTTCCTGCTGCTCGTGCAGGTTCAGCCCCTGGCCGAGGCCGCGCCGGTAGAACTCGTCGAGGTCGACGTAGTCGCGCGGTGAGCCGAGCGGGCTGCCCAGCACATCGCAGGCACCCTTCCCGCGCAGGGTGGACAGGCGGCGCATCCGGCGCAGGTCGGTCGCGATCCGGTCGTACACCTCCTCCGCCGAGAGGCCCTTCAACTCGACGTCGTACAGCAGCCCTTGGGGCGCGGTGCCGACGTCCATCTCGGTCAGCCAGTCGTTGATGACGTAGTCGCAGGCGACGTTGAAGAGGTACGGGTCGCGGGTGCCGCAGCGGTCGCCGTGGCGCAGGGCGGCGTGCAGCATCTCGTGGGCGAGGACGAACCGCCATTCCTCGTCGTCCAGTTGGCACAGCGGGTTGATGTAGATCTCGCCCGCCTCCGCGTTGACGGCGGCGACGGAGATGCCGTGGGCGTGGACGAGTTCGAGGTCGGCGACAAGCTTGATGCCCGCCGCGATCCCGCCGAGCAGCGGGTAGGAGGTGACGAACCAGCTCAACGCCTTTTCCCAGGGCCGCAGTCGAGCAGCGTCGTCGGACATGGACTCGCGTCGGCCGCCCGCCACGTCCATCGCCGTCGCCATGGTGCGGGTCAGGGCGGAGGCGAAGGCGAGCTGCCAGTCGGGCACCGCCGGGGCCCACTTGTCGTACGGTTCGAGCCGCTGGTCGGGCTCGCTGCCCGCCGTACCGCAGCGCTCGAACGCGACCGGGATCGAGCCCGCGCGCCGCCAGCGGGCGGCCAGTTGCTCCTCGTCACCGTCGGGGTAGGCGCTCGGCAGGAGTTCGGGGGCGGTACCGACCGGGAAGCCGAGCAGGAAGCGGTTGACGACGACACAGCGGGCGGCGAGGTCGTAGCGGTCGGGCTGGACACGGTCGCCCTTGGCCGCCGGGACATGTCCGAAGCCGAGGTGGATGAGGCCGTGCGCGACCGCCCACGCCCACTCGTCCGGTTCGGCCCGCCGGGTGGGGTGGACGTGCAGCACCCCGTCCGAGTCGACGCACACCAGTCCGTCGCGGGGCGAGAGGACGCAGTCCTCGTTCCGGCAGGTGATGAAGTCCACCGAGCCGAGCGCCGGGTTGGCGCGTACGAGGGCCAGCCCGGCCTCGTACGCCTCCCGCGCGAGGTCCTTCTTCTTCTGCGCCTGCTTGCGCGCCCGGCTCAACGACGCGCCTCCACCAGCCGGGGCATGTCCCGCGCCGCCTCGACCAGGAACCAGGCGGGCAGCAGGGGGTTACCGTCGGCGTCGGACGCGATGACGCTCTGCGCGACCTCCACCGAGATCTCGGCGAGCTGCACGAGCAGCGACTTGGCGCGGTACGCGGCCTCGCGGCCGTTCGGCGACATGTGCCCCTTGCTGACGGGGAGTTCCTTGACCAGGCGCCCGCGGAACGACTCGGCGAGGTAGTAGAGCAGGTCGCGGTCCTCGACGCGGTGCGGCCAGCGCGCGTCGCCCTTGATGATCGCGTCGATGCCGAACCGGCTGCGCACGATCTTGACGTACCCGCAGAACGCGGTGGCGTGCGCCGGTGTCAGCGCGCCGTGCGCGATCACCTTCAGGGTCTCCTCGTCGAGCGCGGGCCCGAAGGAGTGCAGGGCGTCGGAGAGCATGTGCCAGGAGCGGGGCGTTGAGAAGGGCTCCTCGGTCTTCGGCGGCTTGGACCAGAGGTGGTCGGGCCGGTCGGTCAGGTGGTCCACGACCCATGGGTGAATGTCGTTGTTCGCGGCCCAGACCAGCCAGTCCTTCGGCGAGGCCTCAAGATGGACGTGGGCGAGGCGGTTGATCAGGGCGGAGGCGATCGGCCGGGCGAGGGCGTTGTCGGTGGCGCGGTTGCCGGCGCCGATCACGATCGAGCCCTTCGGCAGCTCGTAGTTGCCGATACGGCGGTCCAGGATCAGCGAGTAGAACGCCTTCTGGACGTCCGGCGTGGCCGCGTTCAGCTCGTCCAGGAACAGACAGTACGGCTCGTCCCGGGCGATGGCCTCCGGCGGACAGAACACGGACCGCCCGTCCCGGATCTGCGGTACGCCGATCAGGTCCTCCGGCGCCAGCTGGGTACCGAGCAGGCTGACGCACTCCAGTCCCAGCGACTCCGCGAACTCCCTTACCAGGGAAGACTTTCCGATGCCGGGGGCACCCCAGAGGAACACGGGCCGCACGGTCGCGAGACCGAGCAGCAGCTCCGGAATCCGGGCGGGAGTGACGGTGACGGCAGCCTGCATACAGAAAGCTCCAGGGGGTTCGCAGAGGACGGAGTGCGCGCAAAGGGCGCGATGTCCGGTACGAACAGTGTGGCTACGGAGGCGCGGGGGCGCAGCCGATTATTCGGCGGCCCGGCTGGCACGGCTGCCCCGGCCACCACGACTGCCCCGGCTCAGGCCGCCCGCTGGTCCCCCGGATCCCGGGGCGCCTCCAGGGGCACCTGCGGCCCGTTGCACTCGCGCAGCCAGCGGCGCAGTACGCGGTGGATGTGCTCGGCGCCGACCAGTTCCTCCCCGTCCTCGACCGCGGCGGACAGCGCGACCGGCGCCATCAGGAAGGGCCTGCCCTGCGCCCCGCCGAGCCCGCCGTGCGAGCCGATCTGCTCCTCGAAGGCGAGCACCTCGCCCTCGGCCGGGTCGTACCAGGAGTTGACCATGATGTCGGCGGTGTGCGGGAAGGAGTGCGTACGGCGGACCGCGTCGGCCGCGCCGGGCCCGAAGTCGGCCAGCGGGCCGGGGTGTTCGCCGTCCGGCTCGTCCAACTCGTCCACCGGGATCTCCGCGCCGTGCGCGCCCAGCACCACTCCGCCGTGCTCCTCGCTGCGGACGAGGACGAAGCCGACGCCGGGATGGTTGGCGAGTGTGGTGAGCAGCGCGGGGTGACGGGCGTCGATCTCCTCCTTGGTCATGCGGTGATGCACGTCCGGGAAGGAGATCAGGCCGAGGTTGCCGGAGGCGAGCACCAGGGGTTCGGAGTTGCGGCCCGTGGGCACGTGCTGCCCGCCGTTCTCCTCGACGGGCCTGCGCAGCGCGGCGCGTACGGCGGCCCGTGCCTCGGCCCCACTGTGGGTGCGCTGGGCCTTGCGCGGTACGGGCAGTCCGCAGCCGGCCCGGACCAGGTCGCCGAGGGTGAGGCCGTACCGTCCCCGGAAGGTCTCGCCGGGGCTCTGTCCGTGGTCGGAGAGGAGGACGATCCGGTACGGGCGCGGGGCGTGTTCGGCGACGTTCGCGATCAACGCGAGGGAACGGTCGAGGCGTTGGAGGACTTTCTCCGTGTCGCGGCTGTGCGGTCCGGAGTGGTGGGCGACCTCGTCGTAGGCGACCAGGTCGGCGTAGACGGCGGTGCGTCCGGCGAGCATGTCGCCCATCACGGCGGCGACGACCACGTCCCGTTCGACGACGGTCGCGAAGGCGCGGATGAGGGGGTAGAGGCCTCCGCGGGCGACGCGCGGGCGCTTCTCCCGCATCCGGGCCCTGGTCGACTGGCCGATCTCGCGGCCGACCTCGGCGACGAAGGAGAGGGCGGTGCGGACTGCGTTGGCGGGGTCGGAGAAGTAGGCGAAGTAGCCCGCCCGGGAACGGTTCTCCCGGCCGCGCCGCCGTACCGCGATGGACAGCACGAGGGCCTGTTGGTCGGCGCCGCCGCTGAAGAGGTTGCCGCGGCTGGCGCCGTCGACGGTCAACAGGCCGCCGTCTCCGGTGCGTTCGACGGCCCGGCGCTGGAGTTCGGCGGCGCTGGTGGGCCGGTTGCAGACCATGACCTCGCCCTTGTCCTTCTCGTACCAGCGGAAGGCGGGGATGTCGTGGTTGGTGCCGTGCAGGATGCCGAGCTGGCTGGCACCGGTCTGGCTGGACCAGTCGGTACGCCAAGGAGTGAGCCGGTGGGTGGCGTCCAGCAGGCCCGCCACGGTCGGCATCAGCCCCTTCTCCACGGCCCGCTCCAAGACGTCGTGGCCGACGCCGTCGAGCTGCAGGAACACCACGCCGGGCGTCGTGGGACCCGGGAGCGCCCGTGCGGTGCCGCGTCGGTCGGCGAGCCGGTAGAGCCGTCTGCGGTAGGCGTCGTCGTCCCGGACGGCCAGGGCCGCGCCGGTCGCGGAGGCCACGGCGGACATCACCGCGGCGACCACCACCGCGGTCTCCGGCGCCACCTCGGGGCGGTCGGCCGGGGTCAGCCGCAGGGCGACGAGCAGCAGGAAGCCGTTCAGGAAGAAGACCAGCAGGCCCAGGACGAGGGCGGGGACGAGCAGCAGCAGCCGGACCAGCACCGGCCACGCCAGGGCCGACAGCAGACCGAAGGCGCCGGCGCCGATGGCCGCGGTGATCGCGATCCGGGTGGCGCTGTCGCCGTCGTCGCTCCGGATCTGGAAGTCCGGCAGAATGCCCGCGAGCACCAGCATCGTGAGCGTCGACACGGCCCACACCGCGACGCTCCGCCCGATCTGGCTGGCGATCCGCCGCCAAGGCCCCGCACCCACGCCCGCACACCTCACGTCCCGGCCCGTCCCCGTGGCGGGCCTGCACCCACCCTGTCACAACGGGCGGGCGCGGCCCGGCGTGCCCTGTGCGGGATCAGCGACCGTCGTACCCGGCGGTCGGCATGGACAGCCGACGGTGCACCCGGGCCTTCATCTGGGCGTCGTACGACGGCTCCGCGCAGCCCACGGTCTCCACCCGCACCCCGCGCCGCTCGCACTCGGCGGTGAACTCGTCGACCGAGGTCAGCGCCTGTTCCAGGACCCGCTGGCTGGGCGCCACGAAGAGGTCGAGGCCGGGCTCGACGCCGTCCCAGAGGGCGGAGTGGTCGGGACGCAGACTGTTGACGAGCAACTCACGAGTGACGACATACCCATGTTCGGCGGCCCAGCGGGCGCACATCGCGTGCTGGCTGCGGGAGTCGACGAGGAACGGCTCCTCGTCGAGTTCTTCGAGCGGCGTCAGGCTGGCGATCGCGGTGACCCGCGGCGGCTGGCCGGGCAGGCCGGAGGCGGCGTGCGCGTGTCCCATGGCGTCCCCCTCAAAGCTCCGGGCTTCCCCGTTCACCTCAGGGTTTTCCCCACTCGCCCCGGGTTTCCCGCCGACCCTACTCCTGCCCGTAGTCTTCGGGGAGTCGCGCGAAGGAGGCAAAGGGGTGCCGGTGGACATCACGTGGTGGGGGCACGCCACCTGTACGGTCGAGGACTCGGGCGTACGTCTGCTGACCGACCCCCTGTTCGTGCGCCGGCTCGCCCATCTGCGCCGTCGACGGGGCGAGTTGCCGCCGCCCGGCGCCTGGAGCGCGCAGGTGGCGCTCGTCTCCCACCTTCACTCCGATCATCTCCATGTCCCCTCCCTCGCGCGCCTCGCGCCCGGCGCACACCTGATCGTGCCCCGGGGCGCACCGAAGGCGGTGCCGGGCCTGACGCGCCGCCTGGCGCACCTGCGGATCACGGAGGTGGCCCCCGGGGACCACACCAAGGTCGGTGACCTGGTCGTACGGGCCGTGTCCGCGCGGCACGACGGGCGGCGGCTGAACTTCGGACCGCAGCGGGCGCCCGCGCTCGGCTATGTGATCGAGGGCGAGGCGCGGACGTACTTCGCCGGGGACACGGGCCTGTTCGATTCGATGGCCGAGGAGGTCGGGCCGGTCGACGTGGCGCTGCTGCCGGTGGGCGGCTGGGGCCCGTACCTCGGCGAGGGCCATCTGAACGCGGAGCGGGCGGCCGAGGCGCTGGCCCGGCTGGCGCCGCGCACCGCCGTGCCGGTGCACTACGGCACGTACTGGCCGATCGGGATGGACGCCGTGCGCCCCCACGAGTTCTATTCGCCAGGTGAGGAGTTCGTACGCCTCGCGGCGGAGCGTGCGCCCTCGGTCGAGGTGCACCGGCTGGAGCACGGGGAGAGCGTGCGCCTGGAGGTCGCGCCGTGAACGTGCTCCTGGCCGCCGCGGCGACCTCGGGGCAGGGGTCGGCCGGGCAGGCGATCGGCTACCCGACACTGTTCCTGCTGGTGCTGATCGGGGCGCTGGTGCCGGTGGTGCCGACGGGGGCGCTGGTGAGTTCGGCGGCGGTGGTCGCCTTCCACGAGACCTCGCCGCTCGCCATGACCTTGGTGTTCGCGGTCGCCGCGCTGGCCGCGTTCCTCGGCGATGTGGCGCTGTACTGGCTGGGCCGGCGCGGGATGGGCTCGAAGAACGGTTCGCGCTGGCTGGCGGCGATCGAGTCGAGGGCACCCGAGGACCGTCTGGCACAGGCCCAGGAGAGGCTGAGCGAGCACGGGGTGACGGTCCTGGTGCTGTCCCGGCTGGTACCGGCCGGCCGCATCCCGGTGATGCTGGCCTGCCTGATCGCGAAGTGGCCGGTACGCCGCTTCGCCCGCGGCGACGTCCCGGCCTGCCTGGCCTGGGCGGCGACGTACCAGCTGATCGGCGTCCTGGGCGGTTCCTTGTTCGACGAGCCCTGGGAGGGCGTGGTGGCGGCGGTCGCCCTGACCCTGACGATCAGCGCGGCGCCGGGCGTGTGGCGCCGGGTACGCGGGGTCCGCGGGGCGGCCTGACCGAACGGCCGGTCCTCGCCCCCGCCGCCCCTACCCGTCCCATCCTCGGGGGCTCCGCCCCCGAACCCCCGTATCGCGCTGAACGCGCTCGTCCTCAAACGCCGGAC
>NZ_JBSFDA010000058.1:0-57711 GCF_053593675.1 Streptomyces sp. NPDC002156
CCCACGTACAACCAGTACGAGGGACTCCGCCCGGCACGCCGAGAGCACGCACCAGACGCCGCCGGGCCCGCCCTCCGGGCGGACGACGGGACTTTACGGACACGACCTAGGCGCCAGGAGGTAGCGCGCGCATGCTGCTCGACATCGAGAACCTGACCGTCCAACTCCCGGGCGCCGCCCGGCCGTTGCTCGCCGACATCTCCCTCCAGGTCCGTACCGGCGAGGTCGTCGGACTCGTGGGCGAATCCGGCTCCGGCAAATCCACCACCGCCAAGGCCGCCCTGCGCATCCTCCCCGACGGAGCACAGGCCACCGGCCGGGCCCTGGTCGAGGGCACCGACGTGCTGACGATGAGCGGCCCGCGGCTGCGCGAACACCGGTCCAGGACGGTCGCGATGGTCCACCAGGACCCCCGCTCCGCACTCAATCCGGTCCGCCGCGTCGGCGACTTCCTCGTCGAACGGCTGCTCGCCACCGGGCAGTTGGACAAGCGCGCCGCCCGCCTCCGCGCCGTCGGACTCCTCGACGCCGTCGGCCTGCCCGACCCGGAACAGCGCATCCGCCAGCACCCGCACGAGATGTCCGGCGGCATGCTGCAACGCGTCGTCATCGCCGGCGCCCTCGCCGCCGAACCCCGCCTCCTCCTCGCCGACGAGGCGACCAGCGCCCTGGACGTCACCACCCAGGCCGAGATCCTCGCCCTGCTGCGCAAGCTGCGCGCCGAGCGCGACCTCGGACTCCTCTTCATCACCCACGACCTGCATCTCGCCGCCGCCTACTGCGACCGCGTGTACGTCATGTACGCGGGCCGGATCGTCGAGGAGCAGCAGGCCGGCCGCCTCTTCACGGACGCCCGGCACCCCTACACCCGCGGCCTGCTCGACTGCTCGCCCGAACTGGGCGACACCACCCGGGTCCTGCGACCGATCCCCGGCAAACCCCCGTCCCTCGCCGAGCACTTCACAGGCTGCCCCTTCGCCCCGCGCTGCCCCCACGCCGAGCCCGAGTGCGAGAGCGGGCCGCCCGAGCCGGTCCCCGTCGAGGGCGGCGGCACGGCAGCCTGCCGACGCCTCCCCGACCTGTCCGCGCAACCCGCCGCCCCGGCCGCCAGGAGTACGTCATGACGGGCACCCCTCCGACCCAGCCGCTGCTCGTCGTGGACGGCGTGACCAAGACCTACCGGTTGCCCGGCGGCGAGCGCCTGACCGCCGCCGACCAGGTGTCCTTCACCGTGCCCCGAGGCGGCTCCGTCGGCATCGTCGGCGAATCGGGCTCCGGCAAGAGCACGGTCGCGCGCATGCTCGTCGGCCTGCTCCGGCCCGACTCCGGCACGATCACCGTCGAGGGAAAGGACCGCGCCCACGGGCGGGGCAGGCTCGGGCGTCGCGACCGGCTGGCCCGCGCCCGCGACATCCAGATGGTCTTCCAGGACCCGTACGTCTCGCTCGACCCACGACTGACCTCCCGTCAGTGCCTGCGCACCGCCCTGCGCCTGCACCGGCACCCCGAGCCGGACACGCGTATCGACGCGCTGCTCGACCAGGTCGGCCTCGGCAGCCGGGAGGGAGACGCGCGGCCGCACGCCCTCTCCGGCGGCCAGCGGCAACGCCTCGCCATCGCCCGCGCCCTCGCCGTCGACCCCCGCATCCTGGTGCTCGACGAGGCGGTCGCCGCGCTGGACGTGTCGATCCAGGCGCAGATCCTCCAGCTCCTCGGCGAGATCCGCCGGGACACCGGGGTCGCCCTGGTCTTCGTCAGCCATGACCTGGCCGTCGTCCAGCACATCACGGACGAGACGGTGGTGATGCGGCGCGGAGTCGTGGTCGAGCAGGGACCGACCGCGCGGGTACTGAGCGACCCGCAGGATCCGTACACGAGACTTCTGCTCGACTCGGTGCCCCATGAGGGCTGGGACCCCGGCGGCGTACGACCGCTGGTTGCGTGATGATGCGGGAGAGGCACCGCACCTTCGGTGACCCGAACCGAGAGAGGGCATCATGAGGATCCACCTGACCAGCGTCTTCGTCGACGACCAGGACAAGGCCCTGCGCTTCTACACGGACGCGCTGGGCTTCGTGAAGAAGACCGAGGTCCCGATCGGCGCGGACCGCTGGCTGACCGTGGTGTCGCCCGAGGATCCCGACGGGACCGAACTGCTCCTCGAGCCCTCCGGCCATCCCGCGGTGAAGCCGTACAAGGACGCGCTGGTCAAGGACGGCATCCCGGCCACCGCCTTCGCCGTGGACGATGTGCACGCGGAGTACGACCGGCTGCGCGGGCTCGGTGTGCGGTTCACCCAGGAGCCGATGGAGATGGGCCCGGTCACCACCGCGGTGCTGGACGACACCTGCGGCAACCTGATCCAGATCGTGCACCAGGCCGAATAATCGGTTGGCGGAGCCCGGTGACGGGCGCCACGATGCCCCCATGGACTCGCGCGAGCACGAAACCGACACGAAGACGACTCGGTGGACGGTCGCGACCGTCTATGACGACATGTGGGTCGACCCGGACGACGATCCACGCGAGACCGAGACCGAGATCGTCGACGAACGCGGCACGTTGCTGGAGGGCCTGCGCCACTTCCGCCTCACCGTGGAGATGAAGTGCGCGGGCCTGGACGCCGAACAGATGGCCCGCCGCTCCGTACCGCCGTCCACGATGTCCCTGCTCGGACTGATCCGGCATCTGACCGAGGACGAGCGGCACTTCCGCCGGGTCATGGCCGGCGAGGACGCGCCCAAGCTCTACCGCACCGAGGAGGACCGGGACGGCGACTGGAACGGCGCGGTCGCCGATCCGGCGGTCGTCGAGGACGCCTGGCGGCAGTGGCGGCTGGAGACGGAACGCACCGACCGTTTCATCGCGAGCGTCGACGACCTCGGCACCACGAACGCGGGCTTCTCCGACTTCGGCGCCGAACACGGCGGACACCTCCAGGTCCGTGACGTCCTGGCGGCGCACGTCAACGAGTACGCCCGGCACTGCGGCCACGCCGACCTCCTGCGCGAGCGGATCGACGGCCGAGTGGGCCAGTGAGCCGCCGTTCGGAAAACTCACCGCGCCACCGATGAGTTTCCGAACGAGGATCGGTCGAAAGGGGTGACAGCTCTCCCGCTCCAGTCTCCCGCTCCAGGAGGTTCTCCATGACGACCGACGGATTCACCACGTGTCTCTGGTTCGACGGCACGGCCGAGGAAGCCGCGCACTTCTACGTCTCGATCTTCAAGAACTCGTCCCTCGGAAAGATCGGCTACTACAACGAGGCCGGTCCCGCCCCCGCCGGCGGCGTGATGGCCGTCGACTTCGTGGCCAACGGCCAGAAGTTCGTCGCCCTGAACGGCGGCCCGATGTTCAAGTTCACCGAGGCCATCTCCTTCCAGATCTACTGCGCCGACCAGGCCGAGGTCGACCACTACTGGGCCAAGCTCACGGAGGGCGGCGAGGGCGGCCCCTGCGGGTGGCTCAAGGACAAGTACGGCGTGTCCTGGCAGGTCATCCCGGACGGCCTGATCGAGATGATCGGCGACCCGGACCAGGAGAAGGCCGTCCGCACCACCAAGGCCATGTACGCGATGGGCAAGCTGGACATCGCCGCCCTCAAGAAGGCGTACGCGGGGGAGTAGGGGTGACCCGGCTGGTCGACACCGGCCTGAGCCACCCCCGCACTGCGGTGGCTCAGGCCGGCTGACCGCTGCTGTGCAGCGCCGAGTAGACCCCGCCGCGCCCCAGCAGCTCCTCGTGCGAGCCGATCTCCCGGACGGCGCCGTCCTCCATCACCACGATCCGGTCGGCGCCCCGGATCGTCGACAGCCGGTGCGCGACCACGAACGTCGTACGACCGTGCAGCAGCCGCGCCAGCGCCTCCTGCACCAGTGCCTCGGACTTGGTGTCCAGCGCCGAGGTCGCCTCGTCGAGGATCAGCACCCGGGGATCGCGGATCAGCGCCCGCGCGATGGCGAGGCGCTGCCGCTGGCCCCCGGACAGCCGGGCGCCGTGCTCGCCGACCAGGGTGTCGACGCCGTGCGGCAGCCGGTCCACGAACTCCAGCGCGTTGGCGTCCCGCAGCGCGGCCCGCACCGCCGCGTCGTCGGCGTCGTCCATGCCGTACGCCACGTTCTCCCGGACCGTCCCGTCGAACAGGATCGACTCCTGCGGCACCACCGACACGAACCGCCGGTACGTCCGCAGGTCGAGCGTGTTCATATCGGTCCCGTCGAGCAGCAGCCGCCCCGAGGTCGGCCGGATGAACCCGATCACGAGGTTCAGCACGGTCGACTTCCCGGCCCCCGAGGCACCGACCAGCGCGATCGTCTCGCCGGGCGACACGCTGAGCCCGAAGTCCCGTACGGCGGGCCGCCCGCCCTCGTCGTACGCGAACCCCACGCCCTCGAACGTCACCTCGCCCCGCAGCCCGCTCACGGCGATCTTCCCCGCGTTGTCCTCCAGCTCGGGCGCCTCCAGCACTTCGCCGACCGACCGCACCGACTCCAGGCCCTTGGTGATGACCGGGGCGAGCCCCGCGAGCGTGGTCGTCGAGTTGGTGAGGGTGGTCAGGAACGCGCTCAGCATGACCACATCACCCGGGGTGACACCCCAGACGCCGTAGTACGAGACGAGCGCCGCGCCTGTCAGGAACAGCACGCCGACCGCGTTCAGGAACACCCAGGCCAGCGAAGCGAACCGCCCGTTGAGCAGATCGAGGCGGAGCCCGGAGGTGAGCACCTGGCGCAGGGTGCGGTCCATCCGGCCCAGCGCCTTGCCCTCAAGCCCGTGCGCCCGCGTGACGGAGATCAGCCGCGTCATCTCGCTGACCCGCGAGGACAGTTGCTCGACCTCGTGCCGGAAACTCTCGTTCTGGGCGCGCAGCCGCGTCCGCAGCCGGACGATCAGCAGGGCCGCGACCGGCACCACCAGCAGGAACACGGGCAGGAACTCGGGCGTACGGATCCCGATCACGACAAGCCCGCCCATGAGCACGGTGAGCGCGCCGAGCCCCGAGTCGGAGGTCTGCTGCATCATCTGCTCGACGGTCTCCACATCACGGACGACCTTGGCCTGGAGCACGCCCGCGCTCACCCGGGAGTGGTAGCCGATCGACAGCTGCTGCATCCGCGTGCACAGCGCGGACCGCAGATCGGTCCCCATGCGGCGCACGCTGCCGTACAGCAGGCGCACGTACAGCAGATGCAACGGCGGATTGATCACCAGGATCAGCATGATGACCCCGGAGCTGAGCCAGAGCCCGCCGATCGGGCGGTGCTGGACGACGGTGTCGACGATGTCCGCCGTGATCAGCGGCAGCAGCCAGATCGGGCTGTGCTTGACGGTGAAGACGACCAGCGCGACGCCGAGCCGCCACCGGTCGGCGCGGAACAGATAGGCGAGGGTGCGTATCGGGTGCTCGCCCCGGTAACGGTGGTCGAGTGGCTGCTCGGACGACGCCATGGACGGAGGTCCTCCTTGGGAACCTGGCATTGGGGCAAGCGCTTTCTGCCCTCTGTGTGCCGGCCTACACCACCCCGATGGGAGGATCTCCTTCACTCGGCCAGGATCTCCCTGATCACATGCCGGGAGTTCGCCGCGAGCACCGGGTTCGTCTCCCGGTAGTACGGCAGCTGGATCAGCGAGATCGACAGCGCCCAGCCGCGCCCGCGCGCCCACTCGGCGTCGTCGGCGCCGACCGCCTCGCGGAAGGTGTCACGGACACCGGCGGGCAGCAGGTTCCAGGCCGCGATCAGATCGACGGCCGGATCGCCGATCCTGGCGCAGCCGAAGTCGATCACCGCGCTGAGTCGTCCCTCGGCGACCAGCACATTGCCCGGTGACAGGTCGGCGTGCGCCCAGACCGGCGGTCCGGTGTGCTGAGGAGCCCGTACGGCCTCCTCCCACACGGCCGTCACCGCCTCCGTGTCCACCGCCCCCGCCAACTGGGCGAGGGCCGCCCGCGTCTCTGTCTCCCGTGTCGACAGGGGCGCGGGCCGGATGTGGGTCGGCCCGTTCGTGGGGTCGACGCGGCGCAGGGCGCGAAGGAAGACGGCGAGTTCCCTGGCCAGCGTCTCGGGGGCGTCGAGGGCGTCGACGGCCGGGTTCCGCCCGTCCAGCCAGCCGTACACGGACCACGGCCACGGGAACCCGTCGTCGGCGCGGCCCCGCCCGAGCGGCTCGGGCACGGCGACCGGCAGCCGAGGCCCCAGCAGGGACAGCCAGCGCTGCTCGTGCTCGATGCTGTCCACCGCTCCGGGATGCCTCGGCAGCCGGACCACCAACTCACCGCCGAGCCGGAACATGGCGTTCTCGGTCCCGGCGGACTCCAACCGCTCCACGGGCAGCTCCGCCCACTCGGGAAACTGCCGGGCGATCAGTCGCCGGACCAGCGGGGCATCGATCTCCACCTCGTCGGCATGCATCTTCAGGGCACACATGTCGACCATCCCAGCGGCCGAGGGGCGCGCAGTCCACCGAATTTGGCGGTGCGGCGGGTGCGTGGGGGCGGCCGAGGCCGAGGGTCGGGTTGTTCGGGAGCCGTGGGTTGGCTTGTTGTGGGGGCGCGGGCTGGGTGTCTGGGGCTGTGGGCCGGGCCGTTGCGGGACTGCGGGTCGGCCTGTCGGGGACCCGTGGATTGGCTTGTCGCGGGACCGTGGGTTGGCTCGTCACGGGGCTGCGGGCGGGCTTGTTCGGGAGCCGTGGGTCGGCCTGTCCGGGGCTGCTGGCTACTCCGTCACGGGACCACAGGTCAGCCTGTCCGGGAGCCGTGGGTTGGCCTGGTCGGGACACGTGGGTCGGCCTGTCCGGGGCTGCTGGTTACTTCGTCACGGAATCGCAGGTCAGCCTGTCCGGGAGCCGTGGGTTGGCCTGGTTGGGACCCGTGGGTCGGCCTGGTCGGGGCTCTGGGTTGCTCCGTCACGGACCCGCCAGCCGGTCTGTCCGGGACCACGCGCCGGCGCGTCCGGCACCGTGGGCCCGCCCGTCGTCGCGCACGTCGGATCGGCGCCACGCCGACCGGCCCGTCGCTGCCCCCGCGTAACCACTGCGTTTCCCCGGTTAATTTCCGCGGCCGAAGGGTTGGCGGGAAACCGCTCCCTCGTTATCGTTCACGCACTTCACTTAATCGTTCCGCTGAACGAATAGCGGGAAGGGCGGTCGGTCCATGTCCGACATCCACCACCCGGCACGGCGGTCGGTGCTCGCCGCGGGTGTGGCCTCGGCGGCCTCGCTCGGCGGGTCCTGGCTGCTGACCGGCTGTACGGGCGCCGCGTCCGCGCCGGTGCTGCCCGCCGCCGTGCAGAAGGGCGCTCCCGACCGCGGTGGCACCCTGCGCATCGCCCGGCCGCCCGCCTCCGACGCCGAGACCCTCGATCCGGCGAGCGCCCTGTCCGCGTACGAATATCTGGGCGCCCTCTACAACCGCCTCGTCCGCGTCGCCGCCGACGGCACCCTCGCCCCCGACCTCGCCGAGTCCTGGGAACCGGACACCAAGGCGAGCACCTGGACCTTCCGGCTGCGCAAGGGCGTCGCCTTCCACGACGGACGCGCCTTCACCTCCGCCGACGCGGCCTACACACTCCGGCACATCCTCGACAAGGCAACCGCCTCCCCGCAGGCGGCCGTTCTCGCCCCGCTGGTCGACCCGGACGCGCTGCGCACCCCCGACGAGCACACCCTCGTCGTCCCGCTGAAGACCCCGAACGCCGAGTTCCCGAGCCTGCTCACCCACTACAACTGCTATGTCGTCCCCGACGGGAGCGCCCGCTCGATCGGCCGTACGGGCATCGGCACCGGCCCCTTCAAGCTGGAGTCGTTCGCGCCCGCCGGACCCGGCCGGGTCACCGCGTACGTGGACCACTGGGCCGGCCGTCCCGTCCTCGACGCGATCGCCTTCTACTCGGTCGCCGACATGTCCGCGCGATCAAATGCCTTGCTGGCGGGGCAAGTCGATCTGCTCTCCCAGACCAACCTCGACTTCGCGACCGCCCGGGTGGTCGCCGCCTCCGACCGCGCGACGGTCGCCCGCGTCAAGAACGCCCAGTGGTACGTCCTGCCGATGCTCACCACGGAGAAGCCCTTCACGGACGTACGGGTCCGGCAGGCCATGAAGCTCGCCTACGACCCCGAGCACGTCGTGAAGGTCGCCCTGCAGGGCGCGGGCGCCGCCGGCTGGGACAACCCCGTACCGCCCAGCGACCCCAACTACCTCTCCGCGCACCCGGCGCACGACCCGGACAAGGCTCGATATCTGCTCAAGCAGGCAGGGCAGGAGGGGCTGGCCGTCGACCTCTACACCTCCTCCTACGACCCGATCTTCACGCCGATGGCCCTCGCCTACCAGGACTCCGCCAAGCGGGCCGGCATCCGGATCAGGGTCAAGACGGCCGCGGCGGACTCGTACTACACCCAGATCTGGATGAAGAAGCCGCTCATGGCCACCTACTGGTTCACCGGCAGACCCGTCGACCAGCTCTTCACCCAGATCTTCCGCAGCGGCTCCTCGTACAACGAGACCGCCTGGTCCGACAAGGCCTTCGACGCCGTCCTCGACCGGGCGCGCCGCGAGACCGACGACACGAAACGCCGCGAACTGTACGGCGAGGCACAGACGTTGGTGATCGAGAAGGGCGGGGCGATGACCCCGATGTTCGCCGACCGGCTCGTCGGGATCTCGCGCAAGGTGCGCGGATACGCCGAGCACGGCTTCGAGTTCGACTACCGCGGCATCGGCCTGAAGGACGGGGCGTGATGAGCATGCTGACCTTCGTCGCGCGCCGGATCGCCGCCGCCTTCGGTACCCTCCTCCTCTCCTCCGTCCTGGTCTTCCTCGCAGTCCAGGCCCTTCCCGGCGACGTCGCCACCCAGGTCCTCGGCAAGGACGCCACCCCGGACGCCGTCGCTGCCCTGCGCACCCAGTTGGGCCTCGACCAGCCCGCCTGGGAGCGCTACTTCGACTGGGTTCGCGGTGCGCTGCACGGCGACTTCGGCACCTCGCTCGTCTCCGGCAAGGCCGTCGGCGGCGAAGTGTCCATGTACCTCGGCAACTCGGCGCTGATCGCCCTGATCACCGTCCTGTTCGCGGTCACCGGATCGATCGTCCTCGGTATCGTCGCCGGCCTGTACCGCGACCGCTGGCCCGACCACCTCATCTCCACGGTCAGCCTGGTCGGCATGAGCGTCCCCGAGTTCGTCGTCGCGACCGTCCTGGTGCTCTGCTTCTCCGTCGCGCTGCCCTGGTTCCCGGCGGTCGTGCTGTACGGACCCGAGGCGAGCGTCGGCCAACTCCTGCCTGCCGTATGGCTTCCGGCCCTCGCGCTGGCCATCGTCATGGCCGCCTACATCGTGCGCATGGCCCGCACTTCGGTGATCGACGTGATGGCGAGCGAGTACGTGACGACCGCCCGCCTGAAGGGCCTGTCGACCTGGCGGGTGGTAACTCGGCACGCACTGCCGAGCGCGCTGCTGCCCACCCTGCACGTCATCGCCCTCAACGTCGCCTGGCTCGCGGGCGGGGTCGCGGTCGTCGAGAACGTCTTCAACTACCCCGGCATCGGAAAGCTGATGCTCTCCTCCGTGCAGAACCGGGACCTGCCCGTCATCCAGGCCATCGCCCTGGTCAGCGCGGTCGTGTACGTGTGCTGCAACCTCGCCGCCGACCTCACGGCGATGGCCCTGAACCCCAAGCTCCGTACGCGCGGGAGGACCCGATGACCGCCCTCACCCTCGCCCCCGTGGCCGGCCGCGCCTGGCGCACCCTGCGCACCGCGCTCGTCGGCCTCGCGATCGTCGCCGTACACGTCCTGATCGCCCTGCTCGCCCCCGTCCTGACCTCCTACGACCCCATCGCCAACGACTCCTCGGAGGCGCTGCTGGGCCCGAGTTGGTCCCACTGGGCGGGTACCGACCAGTACGGCCGGGACGTCCTCGCCCGCGTCCTGTACGGCGGTCGCTACGCCCTCGGTGTCTCTGTCGCCGCCACGCTGCTGACCGTCGCGCTCGGCACGGTCGTCGGATGCGCGGCGGCACTGCGCGGCGGCTGGTTCGACGACGTGCTGGGCCGCGTCCTGGACGCGATCCTGTCCGTGCCGTCGATCCTGGCGCTGCTCGTCATCGTGACCGCCCTCGGCACCGGCCCGTCGGTCATCGTCCTGGCCATCGCCGTCGTGTACGTCCCCCAGGTCGTCCGCGTCGTGCGCGGCGCCGCCCTCGCGGTCGTCCCCGCCGACTACGTCACCGCCGCCAGGGCGCGCGGTGAGGGCACCTGGGCGATCCTGCGGCGGGAGATCCTGCCGAACATCACCGATGTGGTGTGCGTGGAGTTCGCGATGCGGGCCTCCTGGGTGGTCCTGCTGATCTCCTCGCTGTCCTTCCTCGGCTTCGGCGCCGACCCGCCGACCCCCGACTGGGGGCTGATGGTCGCCGAGAACCGCACCGCCATCACCGTCGTCCCGATGGCGAGCCTCGCACCGATCATCGCCCTGGCCACCCTCGTGGTCGGGCTCAACCTCGCGGCCGACGGCCTGTCCAAGGCGTGGGGCGTCGACAGGATCAGGGAGGGCAACTGATGGCCGGCTCGATCGTTTCCGTGAACTCCCTGTCCGTGGCCTACCGTTCGGGCGGCCGTGACGTGCCCGTCGTGCACGAGGTGTCGCTGGAGGTCGCCCCGGGGCGGACACTGGCCCTCGTCGGCGAGTCCGGCAGCGGCAAGTCCACTGTCGCGGCGACCCTGTTGGGGCATCTACGACACGGGTCGCGGGTCACCGGCGGCTCGGTCGTCGTGGACGGACAGGACGTGTTCGCCCTGCCCGCACGGGAGTTGAGGCGGCTGCGGGGCAACACCGTCGCCATGGTCGGCCAGAACGCGGGCCACGCGCTCACCCCCTCCATGCGGATCGGCCGGCAGATCGCGGAGGCGGGCGGTAGCATCCCCGTCGTCGACCTGCTGGAACAGGTCCGGCTGCCGCGCCCCGCCGAACTGGCCCGGCGCTACCCGCACGAACTGTCCGGCGGCCAGCAGCAGCGCGTCGCCATCGCCATGGCCGTCGCGGCCCGCCCCAAGGTCCTCGTCCTCGACGAACCGACGACCGGCCTGGACGTGGTGACACAGCGCGGAGTCCTCGACCTGATCGCCGCACTGCGCGACGAACTCGGCCTGGCCGCCGTCCTGGTGAGCCACGACCTCGGCGTCGTCGCCCACATGGCCGACGAGGTCACCGTGCTGCGCTCGGGGAGAGTAGTGGAGGCGGCGCCCACGCGCACGCTCTTCACGACACCCCAAGACCCGTACACCAGACGCCTGTTGGCGAGCGTGCCGCGCCTCGACGACACCGGGCTCGCGGTCGTCGGCGAGACGGGCGAGCGGGAGGTGCGCGCGAAGGCGACCGTGCCCGACGACTCACCCGTCGCCGTCTCGGCCGTCGACGTCACCGTCGACTACGGCTCCGCCCGGGCCGTGCACGGCGTCTCCTTCGACGTCCGGCGCGGCGAAGTCCTCGCCCTCGTCGGCGAGTCGGGCAGCGGCAAGTCGACGCTCGCCTGGACCCTCGCCGGGCTGCGCACCCCGTCCGGCGGCACGATGACCCACCAGCCGGGGCACACCGAGCCGGGCGACCTGGCCCGGCCCGCCGGGCGGCGTCCGCTGTCCCTGCGCCGCCGGGTACAACTCGTCTTCCAGAACGCGGACACCTCCCTCAACCCCCGCCGCTCGGTGGGCGACGCGATCCGCCGCCCGCTCCGGTTCTTCGGTACGGCGGACAGCCGCACGCAGGCCGCCGAACGGGCCCGCCGGCTCATCGCCGACGTCCGGCTCGACCCCGCCCTCGCCGACCGCCTGCCCGCCCAGCTCTCCGGCGGCCAGCGCCAACGCATCGGCATCGCACGGGCGTTGGCGGGCGAGCCCGATGTCCTCATTGCCGACGAGATCACGACCGCCCTCGACGTCTCCGTCCAGGCAGACGTCCTGCGCCTCCTCGACGACCTGCGCCGGGAACGCCAACTCGCCTGCCTGTTCATCAGCCACGACCTGGCCGTCGTACGGGGCATCGCGGACCGGGTGGTGGTGCTGCGGAACGGAGTCGTGGTCGAAGAGGGCCCGACCGACGCGGTGTTCGCCTCGCCCGGACACCCCTACACCCGCCAGCTGATGGCCGCCGCCCTCGAACCCGACCCGGACGCCCGCCCGTTCGTCGAGGGCGACACGGGCGACCCCGACTGGGAGGACGCGGCCGGGCCCGACGACCAGTGGACCGAGCATGGCGACGGACACCGGGTCCGCCGCTGGCGCGCGGCCGACGCCCGTGTCACCGAAGGAGTTTCGTGAAGTACCGCGAGGAGTTCGAGCGCCAGGTCGTCCGCGAGGACGTCTGGATCCCCACCCGGGACGGCCGGACCCACCTGCACGCCCGTATCTGGCGTCCGGTGGACGCCGTCTCGGACCCGGTGCCCGCGCTGCTCGAATACCTCCCGTACCGCAAGAGCGACTGGACGTCCCCGCGCGACGCCCAGCGCCACCCCTGGTACGCCGGACACGGCTACGCCTCCGTACGCGTCGACATCCGGGGGCACGGAGACAGCGAGGGCACACCCGGCGATGAGTACGACGCCCAGGAACTCGCGGACGGCGTCGACGTCGTCAACTGGCTTGCCGCACAGCCCTGGTGCACGGGCGCGGTCGGCATGTTCGGGATCTCCTGGGGCGGCTTCAACTCCCTCCAGATCGCCGCCCTCGCCCCCGAACCACTGAAGGCGATCGTCACCGTCTGCTCGACCGACGACCGCTACGACAACGACGTCCACTACACAGGCGGCGCCGTCCTCGGCATCGACATGCTTGCCTGGGCCGGCACGATGCTCGCCTTCGCGGCCCGCCCGCCGGACCCGACGGTTGTCGGCACGGACCGCTGGCTCCCCATGTGGCGCGAGCGCCTCGACGCCCTCGAACCCTTCCTCCACACCTGGCTGGACCACCAGCAGCGCGACGACTACTGGAAGCACGGCAGCGTCTGCGAGGACTACGACGCCATCGGCGCGGCCGTCCTCGCGGTCGGCGGCTGGCACGACCCGTACCGGGACGCCGTACTGCGACTCGTGGAACACCTGCCCGGGGACCGCGTGCGGGGTCTGATCGGCCCCTGGTCGCACCAGTACCCGGACCGGGGACTCCCGCCCGGCCCTGCGATCGGCTTCCTCCAGGAGACCCTGCGCTGGTGGGACCAGCACCTCAAGGGCATCGACACGGGTGTCATGCGGGAGCCGTTGCTCCGGGCGTGGATCAACGACCCGGTGCCACCCGCGACTTCGTACGAGGAGATGCCGGGCAGATGGGTGGGGGAGAGTAACTGGCCCTCCCCGAACATCACTTGGGACACGCGCCCGCTCGGCTCCGGCGACACCCCCGGCACCCCCGTCCTCGTACGCTCGCCGCAGCACACCGGCCTCGACGCCGGGCGCTTCTTCCCCTTCGGCAACGCCAGCGACCTGCCGCCCGACCAGCGGGAGGAGGACGGGCGTTCGGTGTGCTTCGACTCGCCGGTGCTGGAGGAGCGGGTCGAGATCCTCGGGCGCCCGCGAGTCAGGCTGCGCCTCGACAGCGCGACCCCGCGCGCCCATGTGATCGCCCGGCTGTGCGACGTCGCCCCCGACGGGTCGTCGACGCTCGTCACGCGCGGGGTGCTCAACCTGCTGAGCAGGCACGGGCGGGAGAAGGCCGTGGAGTGGAGCCCGGGGACGTACGAGGACGTCGAGTTCGAGCTGAACGGCATCGGCTACGCCTTCCCGCCCGGCCACCGCATCCGGCTGGCCGTCTCCGACGCGTACTGGCCGTGGGTGTGGCCGCACGGCGAACGCGGCGAGCTGCGTCTCGTACCGGCCGACAGTGCCGTACTCCTGCCGGTACGGGAAGCGCTGGACGAGGCGCAGGCGCCGATCGTGTTCGAGGAGCCCGAGCAGGCCCCGCCGCTGCCCGTGACCTACGACCGGCCCACCGACCCGGCACCCGAACGGCTCGTCACGCACGACGTGGCCAAGGGGGAGTGGACCTTGGAGGTCGACCCCAACTACGGGGGCTCGCGCACCTATCCGGACGGCCTGCGGTACGAGGAGAGCGCACGCGAGACGTACCGCATCCGCTCCGACGACCCGCTGTCCGCACGGGCCGTCTCCGAGTGGCGCATCCGGCTGCGGCGCGGGGCGGGCGGCGACGAGTGGGACGCTGAGATCATGGCGCGGACGGAGCTGCGGGCCACGGCCGCGGAGTTCGTCATGGACAGTCGCGTCGAAGCACGGGCGAACGGAGAGACAGTGGCCAAGCGCGCATGGCACCGCACCACGCCGAGGACCTCGGGATGACGGCCGCCAAGCCCTCCCGGCCCGCCGCGAAGGCCCCCCGCCGCGCCGTGGCCGCCGCCGACCGCACCCGGCAGCCCACCGAGGTCCGCCGGCGGCTCATCGTCGAGGCAGCCGTGCCGCTGATAGCGGAGCGCGGATACGCGGCGGTGGGCGTGCGCGACGTCGCCGCCGCGGCCGGGGTGTCGGTCGGTACCGTCACCTATCACTTCGGCAGCGTCCAGGAGATCCTCTCCGAGGCGATGGTGCTGCACATCGAGCGGTACTACGCGGCGCTCCACGAGGCCGCCGACCGGGCGAGCAGCGGGGCCGAGGCGCTGCGGCTGCTCGTCGACGCGCTGTTCACCGAGGACACCGACCGGCACTGGCGGATGTGGTTCGACTACTGGAACGCGGGCTCCGTGGTCGAAGGGGGCGCAAAGGACGAGGCCTTCGCGCGCGGCCAGGCCCAGCGCTACGAGGCCTGGCACAGCCAGATCCGCGCACTGGCCGAACGAGCCGTCGCCGACGGGGAGTTCACCTGCGACGACCTCGACGGCTTCACCGTCCGCTTCGCCGCCCTCGCCGACGGCCTGGCCCTGCAACGGCTGCGCCAGGCACCCCCGTTGAGCACCCAGGACGCCCGCCGGCACCTCAACAGGCTGATCGGGACGGAGCTTCGGCCGTCCGCGTGAGCGGCACGGGCGTCGGTGCGGGGCGTCCGGTGGGAACGCCCCGCGCCCGGCGCTCAGTTCACGGCGTCATGCCGTTGGTGCACGCGGCACCGGGCTCGGGCGTCTGCTCGCCCTGGACGTACTTGTCGAGGAACTTCGAGACCCTCGGGTCCGAGGCCTTGTCCACCTTGAGCTGGTGCTCCCAGGCGCTCAGCACGATCGGCGACGACTGGTCCTCGTACGGGCTCATGAAGGTGTAGGACGTGTTGGTCACGCGCTCGGACAGGGTCTCGACGTCGGCCTTGGCCGCCTTGTCGTTGTACGTGATCCAGACGGCGCCGTGTTCGAGGGCGTGCACCGCGTTCTCGTTGGGGACGGCCTTCGTGTAGACCTGCCGGTCGCAGTTCACCCACACCTGGTTGTGGTCGCCGCCGACGGGCGGGCTCATCTTGTAGGTGACGGCCGTGTCGACGTGGTTCTGGGTGAGCTTGGACCAGCTCTTCACGCCCGATATCGGGGCGGCCTTCGCCTCCTCCTTGTCCTGGGCGGAGTCGATCAGGAGCCAGCCGCCGCCGGCCAGGCCGACGAGGATGACGGCGGTCGCGCCGAGCGTGAGCAGCCGCATGCGGCGCTCGCGGGCCTGCTCGGCCTTGCGCAGTTCTTCCATGTGGGCGCGGCGGGCCGCGGTCTTCGCCTTGGCATTGGATGTACCCATGGGATGTCCTTCTCCGGGCCGTACCGTCTCCGGGCACGGCGCTGCGAACTGGGGTGATGATCGTGGTCGGGGCCGAACGGGCCGGGCCGGCGGGTGCGGGCCCGAACTCGGCCTAGACCCTGAGCAGTTGCAGCTCGTGGAGGTCGGGAGGGCGGGCGCTGCCCGGGATCCGGGACGGGCCGAGAGCGCGCCGGGCGGGCGCGGTGCTCAGCTGGTCCAGGGCGGCGGCCCGGTCCGCGCCGATGAAGGGCGCGTGGTTGAGGACACCGTGGTGGCCCGGGGTGTGGCAGCCGTGGAGCGGGCCCTCCTGGCAGGGATCCCGGTCGGCCGCGTGCACGAGGTGCGCCGACGTCGACCGCGACGGCCCGGCGTCCGGCGAGGGCAGCGAGCCGGCGCAGGAGAACGCGAACGTCGCGAGGACGAGAACCAGGACGCCCAGCAGATGCGGGAGCCCGCCGCGGGCATGCCGCGTCGCGAGGCGACGCACCCGTGCAGCGGACATCGGGACACCTGAAGTTGAGGGAGGGGCCAAGGAGACAAGCGCCGATGAAATTATCAGACCGCAGGGGTGTGCTACTGCCGCGCCCTACCCCAGGTCATTGACCAGCACCGCCGCCCCGTCGAACCGCCCGCCCTTGAGATCCCGCAACGCCTCCGGCGCCCGCGACAGCGGATAGGTGTGTGTGGTCGCTTGTACGCCGTGCAGCGCGGCCAGCGACAGGAACTCACGCGCGTCCTCGCGGGTGTTGGAGGTGACGCTGCGCAGCTCCTTCTCGTAGAACAGGTCGGTGTCGTAGCGCAGTGGCGGGATGTCGCTCAGATGGATGCCCGCGACCGCCAGCACCCCGCCCCGGTCGAGCGCCCGCAGCGCCACTGGTACGAGGTCGCCGACCGGCGCGAACAGGATCGCGCTGTCCAGCGGCTCCGGGGGCGGGTCGTACGCCCCCTGCGCCGAGGCCGCGCCGAGCGCGAGCGCCAGCCGCCGCGCGGCCGGGTCCCGGGTCAGGACATGCACCCTGGCGCCCTCGGCGAGCGCGACCTGCGCGCACAGATGGGCGCTGCCGCCGAACCCGTACAGCCCGAGCCGCCCGCCCGGCGGCAGCGCGCACCGGCCTAGGGCCTGTCGTCAAATTCCCGCCTGCCTCGCGGTGCCATGCACGCTCCCCCACTGCCTTAAGGGCGTGGGAGGTGCCCCCACTCGCCGCACCGGACACAGGCCCACGTACAACCAGTACGAGGGCCCGCGTCCGGCACGCCGAGAGCACGCACCTGGCGCCGCGAGGCCCGCCCTTCGGGCGGACGACGGGAATGTGACGACAGGCCCTGGCGCGAGGACCGGCGCGAACCGGTTCAGCCGCCCGCTGTCGCGTCCCGGACCCGCCGCAGGCCGTTCCGCGTGAACAGCGCCAGCGCGCCCACGGGTATCAGCAGGCAGGCGGCGGCGAGATTCAGCCATCCGTAGCCTGCCTGCGCCATCACGAGCCCGGAGGCCGCCCCGCCGAGGCCCGCCGAGGTGTTCATGACGAGGTCGGACAGCCCCTGAGCGGCGGCGCGCGCGGCCTCCGGCACGGAGTCCGTGAGCAGGGCGGACCCGGAGACCAGCCCGGCCGACCAGCCCAGCCCCAGGACGAAGAGCCCCGTCGCGGTGCGGCCGTGACTGCCGTCGGCCGTGCCCGCGAGGAACGCGGCGCAGGCAAGCAGCCCCACGGCGAGACCGATGCCGGACAGCCGCCCGACCCGGTCGGACAACCGCCCCATGAGCGGCGAGAACGCGTACATGCCCGCGATGTGACCGCTGATGACCAGCCCGATCAGATCGATGCCCGCGCCGTGGTGCCCGAGTGCGACCGGGGTCATCGACATCACCGAGACCATGGCCGTGTGGCACATGGCCACCGTCACCAGTGCGAGCCGGGCACGCGGCGAGGCGGTGACGGCGGCGAGGCCCGCGCGCAGGGACCGGCCCTCGGCCGACCGCTCCTCCACCGGGGCGAGTGACCGGGCCGTGAGCAGCGGATCCGGGCGCAGGAGGACGGCCACCGTCACCGCCGCGACCAGGAAGATCCCGGCCGCCCACAGGAAGGGGCCCGCCGTCTCGGGTATCCCGAGTCCGGACACACTGCGCCCCGCCGGAGCGGCGATGTTCGGCCCGAGGACCGCCCCTATGGTGGTCGCCCACACCACGTTCGAGATCGCGCGGGCCCGCCGGTCCGGCTCGGCGAGATCGGCGGCCGCGAACCGCGCCCCCAGATTCGCCGACGAGGCCGCGCCGAACCCGGCCATGCCGCAGAGCAGCAGCGGAAAGTTGTCGACGACCGACGCGATCACGACGACTCCCGCCCCCAGGGCGCCGACGAGATAGCCCAGGACCAGCCCGGGCCGCCGCCCGCGCGCGGTCATCAGTGCCGCCAGCGGCAGGGAGGCGATCGCGGTGCCCGCGACCATCGCGGTGGGCGCGAGCCCGGACAGCGACTCCGTACCGCTGATCCGCTGGGCCAGGACGGAGGCCAGCGCGACGCCGGTGGCCACCCCGAGCCCGCCGAGAATCTGGCTCGCGACCAGCACGCCGGAGATCCGGCGCCGCAGCACGGCCAGTTCCCCGCCCGCGCGGGCGGAAGATGTGGTCACTGGTGCGATCCCCCCTGCTTCCCCCAGCGTTCCGTTCCCCTGCGGAACCTCTCTCAGAACAGCGGCTCGGGCAACACCCCTTCGAGCGCGAGCAGCTTCCGCTTGGTCTCCAGCCCGCCCCCGAACCCGCCGAGGCCGCCGTCGCTCTCCACGACCCGATGGCACGGCACCACGACCGGCAGCGGATTGGCGCCCATCGCCGCGCCCACCGCCTGGGCCGCGCCGGGCTGGCCGACCCGGCCGGCCAGGTCGCCGTACCCGACGACCGTGCCGTACGGCACACCGGACGCCAGTTCGCGCAGCACCTGCCGGTTGAAGCCGGAGATCAGGGACCAGTCGAGCGGCAGCTCGAAATCGTGCCGCTTGCCCGCGAAGTACGCCTCGAACTGGGCTGTCGCCTCGGCCAGCAGCGGGGATCCGGGCGCCTCGACGGGCTCCGCGCCCAGCCGGGAGGCGAGCCGTTCGACAGCTTTCTCGCGCTCCGGCTCCGTGGCGTGGAACACCACGTTCACCAAACCCTCATGCGTCGCGGCCAGCAGCAGCGGACCGATGTCGGTGCCGACAACCGCCCACACGACCTGCTGCCGGTTCCCCGGGTCCCGCCGCTCGTCCCGCCCATCGCTGTCCATGCGCCCCACCGTACGACCCACCACTGACAACGCCCGGTGCGCGGGTGCCGAGCGGGCGCGGACGTGCCGCGAGTGACAGCGGAGGGACAACGGAAAGAGAGGTGCGGCACAGACACACATTGAACGGAGTTGCCCGAGTCCGCACACTCCTGCCGCACAAGTGGGGCAAGGCCGTGTTTCTTTGCCGGAAAATCGTTCGACCCTTCCGGAGGCAGTCATACTCTCTGCCACAACCCTGACCGCTGGCCGGTTCTGGGGCGGGGGCGCATTTCAGGGAATTACGGGACGCAACAGGGCGGAAGGGCAGCCGCACATGCAGGGCACGGTCGACGGATTCAGCTACGGACTCGTCACACCGCTGGTGGCCTACGTCATGGCCTGCCTGGGCGGTGCGCTGGGCCTGCGCTGCACCACCAGATCCATGCTGGTCGCCCAGTCGTGGCGACCAGGGTGGCTGGCGCTCGGCTCCGCCGCGATCGGCTCCGGCATATGGACCATGCACTTCGTCGCGATGATGGGGTTCAAGGTCAAGGAGACCCCGATCAACTACGACATGTGGCTGACCTTCGCCAGTCTGGGCGTCGCCATCCTCATGGTCGGCATCGGGATCTTCATCGTCGGCTACCGGGGCGCGAGCGGAACCGCACTGTTCACCGGGGGCACCATCACAGGCCTCGGCATAGCGTCCATGCACTACCTGGGCATGGCCGGAATGCGCCTCAACGGGAAGCTGGAGTACAACACCTTCACCGTCGCCGCCTCCGTCGTGATAGCCGTCGTGGCCGCCACCGCCGCCCTGTGGGCGGCCGGACAGATCCGCGGCTTCCTGTGGAGCGTGGGCGCCAGCCTCGTCATGGGACTCGCCGTCAGCGGCATGCACTACACGGGCATGGCCGCCCTGAGGGTCCACCTCCACACCACGACCGGGAGCCCCGACGGCGACTCGCCCGCGAGCCTCCTCGCCCCCCTGATGATCGGCCCGCTCGCCTTCCTCCTGCTGGCCGGCGTCGTCGTGATGTTCGACCCGCTGATGATCATGGGCAAGTCCGACCGGCGCCCCGCCGACAACAAGCCCGGCATCCCGGCCCACCCCGCCGTCCCGCACCCCGGCCGACGCCCCCCGCAGCGCCCCGGCCAGCGGCACGGACACCGCAGCTCCCGCACCCCGCAGAACCGGTGATCAGGACCCGTTGTCAGTGGGTGGTCGTACGGTGGATGCCATGCGGCCAGTTTCCAAGATCGAACGCACGGTGGCGCCCTTCGAGGTCGTCAGCCCCTATCAGCCGAGCGGCGACCAGCCGGCGGCCATCGCCGAGCTGACTCGGCGCATCGAAGCAGGTGAGAAGGACGTCGTGCTCCTCGGCGCGACCGGCACCGGCAAGTCCGCCACCACCGCGTGGATGATCGAGAAGCTCCAGCGCCCCACGCTCGTCATGGCGCCGAACAAGACCCTGGCCGCCCAGCTGGCGAACGAGTTCCGGGAACTCCTCCCGAACAACGCCGTCGAGTACTTCGTCTCGTACTACGACTACTACCAGCCCGAGGCGTACGTCCCGCAGTCGGACACCTACATCGAGAAGGACTCCTCGATCAACGAGGAGGTCGAACGCCTGCGCCACTCCGCGACCAACTCGCTGCTCACCCGGCGGGACGTCATCGTGGTCGCCTCCGTGTCCTGCATCTACGGCCTCGGTACTCCCCAGGAGTACGTGGACCGGATGGTCACTCTCAAGGTCGGCGAGGAGATCGACCGGGACCAGCTGCTGCGCCGCTTCGTCGACATCCAGTACACCCGCAACGACCTGGCCTTCACCCGCGGCACGTTCCGCGTGCGCGGCGACACCATCGAGATCTTCCCGGTCTACGAGGAACTGGCCGTCCGCATCGAGATGTTCGGCGACGAGATCGAGGCCCTCTCCACCCTCCACCCGCTCACCGGCGAGATCATCAGCGAAGACGAGCACATGTACGTCTTCCCGGCCACCCACTACGTGGCAGGACCGGAGCGCATGGCGCGGGCCGTCAACGACATCGAGAAGGAACTCGGCGAACGCCTCGCCGAACTGGAGAAGCAGAGCAAGCTCCTGGAGGCCCAGCGCCTGAGGATGCGGACGACGTACGACCTCGAGATGCTCCGCCAGATCGGCTCCTGCTCCGGGGTCGAGAACTACTCGATGCACTTCGACGGCCGCCTCCCCGGCTCGCCCCCGAACACCCTGATCGACTACTTCCCAGAAGACTTCCTGCTCGTCATCGACGAGTCGCACAACACGGTCCCGCAGATCGGCGCCATGTACGAGGGCGACGCGTCCCGCAAGCGCACCCTCGTCGACCACGGCTTCCGGCTGCCCTCCGCACTGGACAACCGCCCCCTGAAATGGGAGGAGTTCCAGAAGCGCATCGGACAGACCGTCTACCTGTCGGCGACCCCCGGGAAGTACGAGCTGTCCCGGGGCGACGGCTACGTCGAGCAGATCATCCGCCCCACCGGCCTCATCGACCCCGAGGTCGTCGTCAAGCCCACCGAAGGCCAGATCGACGACCTGGTGCACGAGATCCGCACGCGCGCCGAGAAGGACGAGCGCGTCCTGGTCACCACGCTCACCAAGAAGATGGCCGAGGACCTCACCGACTACTTCCTGGAACTCGGCATCCAGGTCCGCTATCTGCACAGCGACGTCGACACCCTGCGCCGGGTCGAGCTGCTGCGCGAACTGCGTTCCGGTGAGTTCGACGTCCTGGTCGGCATCAACCTCCTCCGGGAGGGCCTCGACCTCCCCGAGGTGTCCCTGGTGTCGATCCTCGACGCCGACAAGGAGGGCTTCCTGCGCTCCGGCACCTCCCTGATCCAGACCATCGGCCGCGCGGCGCGCAATGTGTCCGGCCAGGTCCATATGTACGCGGACAAGATCACCCCGGCGATGGAGAAGGCCATCGAGGAGACCAACCGCCGCCGGGAGAAGCAGGTCGCGTACAACAAGGAGCGGGGCATCGACCCGCAGCCGCTCCGCAAGAAGATCAACGACATCGTCGCGCAGATCGCCCGCGAGGACGTCGACACGGAACAGCTCCTCGGCTCGGGCTACCGCAAGTCGAAGGACGGCAAGGGCGCCAAGGCCCCGGTGCCCGCGCTCGGCGGCAAGGCGGCCAAGGGAGCCGGGGCCGGCAAGGGCAAGGCCGGGCAGACGGTGCCGACCGACCGTCCCGCTGCCGAACTCGCCGGTCAGATCGAGGAGATGACGGCACGCATGCGCGCCGCCGCGGCCGACCTCCAGTTCGAGATCGCCGCCCGGCTGCGCGACGAGGTGTCGGAGATGAAGAAGGAACTGCGGCAGATGAAGGAGGCGGGCCTGGCCTGACCGCCGCACAGGGCACACGGGGTGCCGGCCGCCGCAGCGGTCGGGCACTCCGGCCGGCGTCGATGAGCTGCGTCGTACGCGCAGTGTTGCAACACCGACACAAAGTGCGCCCGAGGCTTCGGCACTGTCAGTGCTCCTGCGTAGGGTTCACGTCATCCGCGGACCCCGCGGCAACAGGGGATCGGTTCGAGAGGGGAACAGCGCGTGGTGGACGTATCCAAGGGCGGAACGCCCAGTGGCAGCGTCAATCTGACCAAGGGTCAGGCCATCAACCTGCAGAAGAGCGACGGGGGCACCCTAACCGCGGTGCGGATGGGCCTCGGCTGGCAGGCGGCTCCCCGGCGCGGCCTGTTCGGCTCGCGCACACGGGAGATCGACCTCGATGCCTCCGCCGTGCTCTTCGCCGACAAGCAGCCCGTCGACGTCGTGTTCTTCCGCCACCTCGTGAGCGACGACGGCTCGGTGCGGCACACCGGCGACAACCTCGTCGGCGGTGTCGGCCAGGGCGGTGACGACGAGGCGATCCTCGTCGACCTGCCGCGAGTGCCGGTCCACATCGACCAGATCGTCTTCACCGTGAACTCCTTCACGGGCCAGACGTTCCAGGAGGTGCAGAACGCGTTCTGCCGACTGGTCGACGAGACCAACGGCGACGAACTCGCCCGCTACACCCTGGACGGCGGCGGCCAGTACACGGCCCAGATCATGGCGAAGGTGCACCGCGCGGGCACGGGCTGGCAGATGACGGCCCTCGGTACCCCGGCCAACGGCCGTACCTTCCAGGACCTGATGCCGGCGATCCTGCCGCACCTGTAACCGGGCCCGCGCAGCCCACAGAAGCAAGAGAGAACGACACGGGGGGACGAAGGCGATGACGGCCGAGCTGGTCCGGGGGCAGAACCATCCGCTCTCCCAGGTCCGCCTCGAAGTGCGGATCTCGGCCGGTGCGCCGATCGTGGCGGGGGCCACGATCGGCGACGAACAGGGCAAGGTCCACGGCGTCGAGTGGGTGGCCCACCCCGGTGCCCCCACGCTCCCCGGCCTGGAGGTCTCCAAGCAGGCGGCCGCCGACCACCGGCTCGCCGTGGACCTGGGCGCCATGCCGGACTCCGTGCACCGGATCAGCGTGCTGCTCGCCCTGCCGTCCGGCGTGGGCGGCCCGGCCCGTTTCGGCGCCGTGGCCGCCCCCTTCGTCGCCGTCACCGGGCTCGACGGTGCCGAGGTCGCCAGCTACACGATCACGGGCCTGGAGGCGGAGTCGGCCGTCGTCGCCCTGGAGCTGTACCGCAGACAGGACACCTGGAAGGTGCGCGCCATCGGCCAGGGGTACTCCGGCGGCCTAGCCGAACTCCTCACCGACCAGGGCCTCCCCGAGGCCCGCCGCCTCGCGGACACGATCAACGAGGCGGTGTCCCAGGCCCACTCCCGCTCGGTGGCACCCCCGCCACCCCGTACGCCGGACAGCGACCGCACCCGCCGGACGGCATCCCCCGCCCCCGCGCCGTACGCGGCTCAGGGGCCGCAGGACACCCCGCCTCCCGGCACACCGGAGCAGGCCGGTTCCGTGGTTCAGGGCGGCCCTGCCTCCCCGCAGCCCTCATCGCCGTACGGGGTCGAGGGCCCGCAGAACACCCCGGCGCAGGCCGGCCAACCGGACGCCTCGCCCCAGGCGGGCCACGCCGGGGGAGCCACACAAGCCGCCGGCCCGCTCAACTACAGCCATCCCGGCCGCCGTACGGCAGCTCCGTCACCGGCGCCGCCGACCGCACCACCCCCGGTCCAGCCCGGACAGCCGTCGCGGCCCGTCGCGGGTGACGCGACCGGGTGGTCCATGGACGAGCGGCTCTACAACCAGGTCTGGGGCATGTTCGAGGACCTGGCGCGCACCGCCGCCGCGTACCGCAGCGCCGTCGACTTCGCCGACTCGCGCCTGGAGCAGGAGATCGACCGGGCACTGGCCGATCCCCGCAACCGGCTCGGCGGCCAGGGCGACGGCGCACGGGAAGCGGCCCGCGCCAAGCACGCCCAGCTCGTCGACCAGGCCCGCGCCGCCCTCGACCGCGACCTCGCCCAGCTCACCGCCGAGGCCGAGGTCGTCGAGCCCGCGCTGCCCCTGGCGTACGCACGCTGGGACAGCCCTGTCTGGCGTGGCTACCGCGTGCCGATGGAGATGCCCATGGCGCTGCGGCTGGGCGACCTGCGGCTGCCCGAGAGCGTTGACCTGAGCATCCCGATGCTCGTCCGGCTGCCCTTGGAGCGCGGTCTGTGGATCGACAGCGGTGAGTCGCCCGACGGCTCGCTCGTCGACTCCGACGAGCTGCGCCGGCTCGCGATGGACACGGCGGTGATGCACGCGGCCCGGCTGCTGGCCGTCCATCCGGCGGGCGAATTCGCCGTGCACGTCATCGACCCGGCAGGCGCGGGCGCCCAGGCTCTGGCACCGCTCGTGGGGACCGGTGTGCTAGCTGGTCCGCCCGCCGCCGGGGCCGCGGGTGTCACGGACGTTCTGGGCCGGCTGACCCAGCGCGTCGACCTGGTGCAGATGGCGGTGCGCGCCGGCGCGGCCGACTCGCTGCCGCCCGATCTCGACACCGCTCAGCAGCTGTTGATCGTCAACGACTTCCCGCACGGTTTCGACGACCGGGCGGTGACCCAGCTGCGCTATCTCGCGGACGAGGGCCCGGCCGTCGGCGTCCACCTGATGATGGTCGCCGACCGCGAGGACGCGGCCGCCTACGGGCCGTTGCTCGACCCCCTCTGGCGTTCGCTTCTGCGACTCACCCCGGTGCCCGACGACCACCTTGCCGACCCGTGGGTCGGTCACGCGTGGACGTACGAGCCGTCGGTCGTGCCGCAGGGCAGCCAGGTGCTCCAGCAGGTGCTCAGCCAGGTCGCGGCGGCCCGCCGCTCATGGAACCGCTGACACCCGCAAGCACTTCACCAAGCATCGGTAAAGCCATCTGACCTGCGTATTTGGGTTTTCTTTTACCAATCTCTTTACCTTTCCTTGGTGATTGGGGTACTGTTCTCCGTAACGGAGGGGAGTACTCCCTACCTGCTGCGGCGTACCCGTCAATACGGATCAATCCAGATCCCGGGGCGTCGGCCCGCAGGCACCGGGCGTGAAGGAGCCGGGTTGTCGCGGGTGGAAGAGACCTCCGGTAGCGACGACGCTGAAATTTGCCGTTACGTACTGCCGGAGGCGCAGTGGATGTTTCCCCGACCCTTTGGGTCCTGACCATCGTGGGTCTCGCCGCTCTGATCGCGGTGGACTTCTTCATCGGGCGCAAGCCCCACGACGTATCGATCAAGGAAGCCGGGATCTGGACGGTCGTCTGGATCGCCCTGGCCGGGCTCTTCGGCCTCGGGCTGCTCGTGTTCGGCGGCGGTGAGGCCGGTGGCGAGTTCTTCGCGGGCTTCATCACCGAGAAGTCGCTGAGTGTCGACAACCTCTTCGTCTTCGTCCTGATCATGGCGAAGTTCGCGGTGCCCTCGCAGTACCAGCAGCGAGTGCTCCTCGTCGGTGTCCTCATAGCGCTCGTCCTGCGCGCGATATTCATCGCCGCCGGCGCCGCGATCCTCGCGAGCTTCGCGTGGGTGTTCTACATCTTCGGTGCCTTCCTCATCTGGACCGCCTGGAAGCTGATCCAGGAGGCGCGTACCGACGACGAGGACGAGGAGTTCGAGGAGAACAGGCTGCTCAAGGCTGCCGAGAAGCGGTTCGGAGTGGCCGACCGCTACCACGGCACCAAGCTGTGGATCGAGCAGAACGGCAAGCGCGTCATGACGCCGATGCTGGTCGTGATGCTCGCGATCGGTACCACGGACGTCCTCTTCGCCCTCGACTCGATCCCGGCGATCTTCGGCCTGACCCAGGACCCGTACATCGTCTTCACCGCCAACGCGTTCGCGCTGATGGGTCTGCGCCAGCTGTACTTCCTCATCGGCGGTCTGCTGAAGAAGCTGGTCCACCTCTCGTACGGCCTGTCGGTCATCCTCGGCTTCATCGGGGTGAAGCTGGTGCTGCACGCGCTGCACGAGTCGGGTGTCCATGTCCCGGAGATCTCCATACCGGTCTCTCTCGGCGTGATCTGCGCGGTCCTGATCGTCACCACGATCACCAGCCTGATCGCTTCCAAGAAGCAGGCGGCGGCCGAGGCGGCGCAGGAGGAGAGCGAAGGCGCTCCGAAGGACAGCATCGGCGCCTGACCGCGCCGGACGCAGGAGCAACCACATCGGGAGCGGTGAGCGGCGAATTGCCGACCACTGCTCCCGATGGTTCGTCGGGAGCACGGTGCGCGGGGCAGTGCTCAGGACCGGCTGTCGAGCCCGGTCTGAGGGGCGGGCGCGGAGCCGGCGTGCGCATGCGGGGCCCGGGTCCCTCTGCGACGATCGCTGAATGATCGTCCGGCTGCGGTCGCTCGTGACGCGGTGGACGGCCGTCGTGCCGGTGGCCGCGGTCGTCCTGCTCGTGTTCACGTGGGGACGCGACCTTCCCGGTGTCGTTGTCGGGCTGGTGACGCTGGTCCTCGCGGGAGCGGTGCTGGCCGCCGTGCACCACGCCGAGGTGATCGCGCACCGCGTAGGTGAACCGTTCGGCTCGCTCGTGCTGGCCGTCGCCGTCACGATCATCGAGGTCGCCCTGATCGTCACGCTGATGGCCGACGGCGGGGACAAGAGCTCCACCCTGGCCAGGGACACCGTCTTCGCGGCCGTGATGATCACCTGCAACGGCATCGTCGGACTGAGCCTGCTCACGGCCTCGCTCCGCCACGGGACCGCGGTCTTCAACCCGGAGGGCACCGGCGCCGCCCTCGCGACGGTCGCGACGCTGGCCACGCTCAGCCTGGTGCTGCCGACGTTCACCACCAGCAAGCCGGGCCCCGAGTTCTCCACCGCCCAGCTCACCTTCGCCGCGCTCGCCTCACTGACTCTGTACGGCCTGTTCGTGGCGACCCAGACCGTGCGGCACCGCGACTACTTCCTGCCGATCACCCGGCAGGGCGAGGTCATCACCGCGGACGGCCACGCGCAGCTCCCGACCGCCCGCGACGCCCGGGCCAGCCTGGGAATGCTGGGCCTGGCGCTGATCGGTGTGGTCGGCCTCGCGAAGGGAGTGTCGCCCACCATCGAGGACGGAGTGGAGGCGGCGGACCTGCCGCATGCCGTCGTCGGTGTGATCATCGCCCTGCTCGTGCTGCTTCCCGAGACCATCGCCGCCCTGCGCTCCGCGCGCCGCGACCGGGTGCAGACCAGCCTCAACCTCGCCCTCGGGTCCGCGATGGCCAGCATCGGCCTGACCATCCCGGCCGTGGCCCTGGCGTCCGTCTGGCTCTCCGGGCCGCTGGTCCTCGGCCTGGGCGCCACGCACATGGTGCTGCTCGCCCTGACCGTGGTGGTGGGTTCGCTGACGGTGGTGCCCGGGCGGGCCACGCCGCTCCAGGGAGGCGTACATCTGGTGCTGTTCGCGGCCTACCTGGAGCTGGCGATCAACCCCTGACCACCGTCACAGGCCACTCCGTTCACTCCGTGGCCGGTACGGCGGCGAGGCGGGGCACCGGCCGGGTCTCCGGCAGCAGCGCGAAGCACCCCAGGCTGAACAGCGCGATCCCCGTCAGATACACGCCCACGCCCCACGGGACCCGGCCCCCACCCTCCGCGAGCGCCGTTGCCACGATCGGCGTGAGCGCGCCGCCGAGAACCCCGCCGAGGTTGTAGCCGACCGCGGCGCCCGTGCACCGTACGCGGGGCTCGTACAGCTCCGGGAGATAGGCGGCGATCACCGCGAACATCGTCACGAACGCGATCATCGCGACCAGGAAGCCGAGGAACATCGGCAGCGGTTCGCCCGTCGACAGCAGCGCGACCATCGGGCACATCCACAGAGCGGCGACGGCACAGCCCGTGAGGCACAGCGGGCGGCGGCCGTAACGGTCCCCGAGGAGAGCCGCCACCGGTGTCAGAGCGCCCTTGACCACCACCGCGGCCATGATGCAGGCCAGCATGACGGTGCGGCTGACGCCGAGCCGTTCCGTCCCGTAGGCGAGGGACCAGGTCGTCACCGCGTAGAACACCGCGTAGCCGACCGCGAGCGCGCCCGCCGTCAGCAGGACCAGCCGCCAATGGTCGCGCACCACCTCGGCGAGCGGCACGCGCGCGTGGTCGTCGATCTCCAGGAAACTCGGGCTCTCCGCGAGCGACGAACGCAGCCACAGCCCCGCCACCGCGAGCACCCCGGCCGCCCAGAACGGCACCCGCCACCCCCACGAGGCGAACTGCGCCTCCGTGAGCGACGCCGACAGCGCCAGCATCACGCCGTTGGCGAGCAGGAAGCCCACCGCGGGGCCGATCTGCGGGAAGCTCGCCCACAGGGCGCGCCGTTCGGCGGGCGCGTGCTCCGCGGTCAGCAGGACCGCCCCGCCCCACTCCCCGCCGAGCCCCAGCCCCTGGAGGAAACGCAGCACCAGGAGGAGTACGGGAGCGGCCATGCCGATCGACTCGTACGTCGGTACGCAGCCGACCGCGACCGTCGACGCACCGGTCAGCAGCAGCGAGGCGACGAGGACGGGGCGCCGCCCGCGCCGGTCCCCGATGTGCCCGAACAGCACCGACCCCAGCGGCCGGGCGACGAAGCCCACCCCGAACGTCCCGAAGGCGGCCAGCGTCCCGGCCAGGGGCGAGAACGTCGGGAAGAACAGTGGCCCCAGAACCAGCGCGGCCGCGGTGCCGTAGACGAAGAAGTCGTAGAACTCGATGGCCGTCCCCGCGAGCGAGGCCGTGGCCAGCCGCACCATGGAAGGCGCCTTTACCGTGCGTACATCGTGCATGCCGGGTCAACTACCCACGGTGACCACGCGTTACGGGGGCGTGCGGGGGCCGATCCGGATCAGTACGTCACGGTGATGCGCCGGTCGAGGCCGTCCACCCGTACCGACCCTCCATAGGGGATGACGATCTGCGGGTCCGTGTGCCCGAAGTCCACGTCGAAGACGGCCATCATGCCGGGAGCGTAGGCGCGCAGCGCGCGTTGGACCGCCTCCCGCTGCTCGGCGGCGTAACGGGCGCTCTCCCCGGGGCTGTTGGGGCGCTCGAAGGACCAGGTCTTCGCGCGGGCCATCAGCAGCGCGGAGAAGCGTTGGAGCAGACCGCGCTCGCCCATGTTGCGCAGGATGCGGAAGACCTCCTCCCCGTTCGGCAACTCCTCGGAGGTCTCCAGGAACAGCACGCCGCCGTCGTACTCCGTCAGATCGTGGGAGATCTCGCGGTCGGCCATCAGCAGCCAGGCGACGATCTCCAGACAGCCGCCCCAACTGCGGCCCTCCACCACGCGGTCGGCGTTCTGCCAGGTCCAGCCGGTGCCGGGCCGGGTCTCCGGCTCGCTGTCGAAGGTCGCGGGGTCTGCCCAGTCGCGGTCGACGTCGTTCCAGCGCTCGGCGGGCCGCAGTTCGTACTCGCCCGAGGTGAACAGGGCGGCCCGCAGGGACTCTGCGGTCAGCGGGTCCATGGCCACGGGACGCCCCAGTGCCGTCATCACGGTCGCGCCGTGGAAGCCGACGATCCCGGTGTTGTACAGGTACGCCAGCAGGCAGGTGTTGTCGCTCATCCCGAAGAACGGCTTCGGGTTCGCCCTGATCAACTCCCGGTCCAGGAACGGCAGCACGGTGATCTGGTCGTCGCCGCCGATCGACGCGATGACCGCCTTGACGTCCGGATCGGAGAACGCGGCGTGGATGTCGTCGGCGCGCTCCTGAGGCGTCGAACCCATCTTCCGGGTCGCCGGATACTCGACCGGTTCGAGCTCGAACTCCTTGCGCAGTCGCTCCAGCCCCAGTTCGTGGGGGCGAGGAAAGAGCCCGGGGAGGGCGGCGCCGGGCGAGATGACGGCGATGCGGTCGCCGGGTGCGGGCCTGGGCGGATACGCGGGGGTCGTCATGCCGGGAGCGTACGGGCCACCGCACTGTCAGTGCACCGTGATAAACCGGGGCTGAGCAGCGGTCCTCGACGGGCCGTCACCCCCGAACGGACCGGAGGAACCGTGCCCCGCACCCTCGCCAACGCCCCGATCATGATTCTCAACGGGCCCAATCTGAACCTCCTGGGCCAGCGCCAGCCGGAGATCTACGGCTCCGACACGCTCGCCGACGTCGAGGCCCTGTGCGCCAAGGCGGCGGCCGGGCACGGCGGCACGGTGGACTTCCGTCAGTCCAACCACGAGGGCGAGTTGGTCGACTGGATCCAGGAGGCACGCCTCAACCACGCCGGCATCGTCATCAACCCCGGCGCCTACTCCCACACGTCCGTCGCGATCCTGGACGCGCTCAACACCTGCGACGGCCTGCCGGTGCTGGAGGTCCACATCTCCAACATCCACCAGCGCGAGACGTTCCGGCACCACTCGTACGTCTCCCTGCGCGCCGACGGCGTCATCGCGGGGTGCGGTGTGCAGGGATACGTGTTCGGGGTGGAGCGGGTCGCCGCGCTGGTGAGAGCGGCGACCGCGGAGGCGTGACGAGAGGCCACAACCGGTCCTACAGCCGCCCCGCCTCCACGATCCGCCGCAGGAACTGCTGCGTACGCTCCTGCTGCGGATCGCCGAACACCTGGTCCGCCGTGCCGCGTTCCAGGACCACACCGCCCTCCAGGAAGCACACCTGGTCCGCGACATCGCGGGCGAAGCCCATCTCGTGGGTGGCCAGCACCATCGTCATGCCCTCGCCCTTCAGATCCCGGACGACGGCGAGGACCTCGCCCACGAGTTCCGGGTCGAGGGCCGCGGTGATCTCGTCGAGGAGGAGCAGCCGGGGGCGTACGGCCAGGGCGCGGACGATCGCGGCCCGCTGCTGCTGCCCGCCGCTCAGCCGGTCCGGATACTCGCCGGCCTTCGCGCCCAGCCCGAGCCGCTCCAGCAGCTCACGGGCGTGCTGCTCGGCCTCCGCGCGGTTCACGCCGTGCACCCGGCGCGGGGCGAGGGTGATGTTCTCCAGGACGGTCATGTGCGGAAAGAGGTTGTACGCCTGGAAGACCACGCCGATCCGGCGGCGCACGGCGTCCTGGTCGGTCCGCGGATCGGTGATCTCCTCGCCGTCCAGCCAGATCGCGCCGTCGTCGATGTCCTCCAGCAGGTTCGCGCACCGCAGCAGCGTGGACTTGCCGGAGCCGGACGCGCCGATCAGGGCGGTCACCGTGTGGGAGGCGACCTCCAGATCGACGTCCCGCAGGACGACCGTCTCGCCGAACGTCTTGCGCACGGACTCCATACGCAGCACGGGGGAGGAGCCCTCGGGGACGCGGCCGGGGATGTTGCTCACAGTGTTCCTCCCTGCGCCCGCTGCCGGTCCATCCGGGCCGTCACCCAGTCGGTGAAGCGGGTCATCGGGATGGTCAGCGCCACGAAGACCAGTCCCGCGACGATGTACGGCGTGTAGTTGAGGCTGCGGCCCACGATGATGTCGGCCGCGCGGACGGCGTCCACCGCGCCGCCGATCGACACGAGCCCGGTGTCCTTCTGCAGCGACACCAGGTCGTTCAGCAGCGGCGGCACCTGGCGTCGAACGGCCTGCGGCAGTACGACGTGCCGCAGCGCCTGCCGGTTGGTCAGCCCGAGCGAGCGCGCCGCCGCCCGTTGCGACGGGTGCACGGACTCGATGCCGGCCCGGAACACCTCGGCGACGTACGCCGAATACGTCAGCGTCAGCGCCGTACCGCCCAGGAGCACCGGGTCCACGGTGATGCCCTGGAGCCGCAGCGCCGGGACACCCAGGACGACGATCATCAGGTTGATGATCAGCGGGAGGCCGCGGAAGAAGTCCGTGTACGCGGCGGCCAGCGCGCGCACCGGGAAGAACACCGGGCCGCGCAGCGTACGGGCGATCGCGATCAGCATGCCCAGGACGAGCACCGCGACGCCGCAGATCAGCAGCAGCCGTACGTTGAGCCACAGCCCTTCGAGGACCTTGGGGAACGCCTCGCGCGCGTACTGCGCGTTGAAGAACGTCTCCTTGGTGCGCGGCCAGCCCGGCGCGTTGACGACTATCAGGTAGAGGACGACCCCGGTGACCAGGGTGGACACCGCGGCGATCGACGTGGCGCGGCGCGCGCGGGTGCGCTTGAACCGCTCACGGTCGATCCGCCGCTGCGAGGGGACGTAACCGTCGCCCCGGTCCGGCATGTCGCCCGGGTCCTCCTGCCCGGACTCCTCCTTCACTGCGGTCACTTGAGCACCGGAGCGTCGACGGCGTCCGACAGCCACTGCTTCTCGATCGAGGCGAGCGTGCCGTCCTTGCGCAGGGCGTCCACCGCGGACGTCACGCACGAGGTGAGCGCACTGCCCTTGTCGAGCACGAGCCCGAACTGCTCCGGCGTACCGCCCTGGTTCTCGAACTGCCCGACGATCTTCGCGTCGGTCACCTCGGCGGCGGTGATGTAGAAGGCGGTCGGCAGGTCGACGACGATGGCGTCGACCTGGCCGTTCTGCAGCGCGGACTTGGCCTGGTCGTTCTTGGCGTACGCGGCCGGCTCCTCGGTCGGCTTCACCACGTCCTCGATGTAGTTGAGGCTCGTGGTGCCGACCTGGGCGCCCAGCTTGAGGCCCTTGAGGTCCGCGATGCTCGTCGCCTTCGCGGCCTTGGAGGTCTTCAGCGCGATGACGGCCTGGCGCACGTCGTAGTAGCCGGACGAGAAGTCCACGGCCTTCTTGCGCTCGGCGCTGATCGACACCTGGTTGATGTCGAAGTCGAAGGTCTTCTCCCCGGGTGCGAACGCCTTGTTGAAGGGCACGCTCTGCCAGACCACGTTCGCCTTGTCGTAGCCGAGCTGCTTCGCCACGGCGTACGCGACCGCCGACTCGAAGCCCTCGCCATTGGCGGGCTTGTCGTCCTTGAACCACGGCTCGTACGCGGGCTCGTCGGTGGCGATCGTCAGCTTGCCCGAGGTCTCGGTGGCCAACTTGCCCTTGGCGCAGGTGCTTCCGGCCGACTCGGTGGACGCGGCGCTGCTCTTCTCCTCCGGCTGCGGGGCACAGCCGACAGCGGTGGCGAGCAGGGCGACAGTGGCGGCGGATACTGCGCGGCGCAGCAGGTGAGGGGCAGAGTGCATGGCGGGAGAGTGGCAGCGGAGCGTGTCATTTGTCGAGGTCACGACCGGAAATGTCCGCATAGTGGGAACGCGTGTTGCGTTCTTGTGAACGCCTCCTGTGAACGCCTGGGCCGCCGACCGAGGGCGGGGATCGACAGGTCGGCGGCCCGTGCCGCTCAGGAGCCGTCATCCTGTGCGGGGCTGCCTCCAGTGGACTGCGCCCGCGCGCACGCCGGGAGCGCGTGCGCGATGCCAGCGTGTGTGTTCGTTTCACACGGGGCGCGCGTTCATCAACTGCGCGCCCCCGGAACGGGATTCGGCCCGCTCACCAGCCCCGCGCGTGCCACTCCGGCAGATGGGGCCGCTCCGCACCCAGGGTCGTGTCGTTGCCGTGTCCCGGATAGATCCAGCTCTCGTCCGGGAGCGGGTCGAAGATCTTCGTCTCCACGTCGTGGATCAGGCTGGCGAAGGCCTCGGGGTCCTTGCGCGTATTGCCGACGCCACCGGGGAAGAGGCAGTCCCCGGTGAACACGTGAGGGTGCCCGTGCGGGTCGTCGTAGACGAGCGCGATCGAGCCCGGCGTGTGTCCGACCAGGTGGCGCGCGGTGAGTTCCACGCGCCCCACGCGGATCGTGTCCCCGTCGTCTACCGGCACATCGGTGGGTACGGGGATGCCCTCGGCGTCGTCCCGGCCCGCGTACGTACGGGCACCGGTGGCTGCCACGACCTCCGCGAGCGCCTGCCAGTGGTCGCCGTGCTGGTGCGTGGTGACGAGCGACGCGATGCCGTCGTCGCCGATCAGTGTGATCAACGTGTGGGCGTCGTTCGCCGCGTCGATCAGCAACTGCTCGTCCGTGGCCCGGCAGCGCAGCAGATAGGCGTTGTTGTTCATCGGGCCGACCGCGACCTTGGTGATCATCAGGTCCTGCAACTCGTGCACATCGGCGGGGCCGCCGACCTTCACCGCTCCGCTGTACGTCATGGAGTTCAGCCTATAGCGGGGGCAGCGACGGCAGGGCCCCTCCTTCGACGTGCAGCGCGGTGCCCTCGCGGCGGCCCGCGAGCCAGCCCAGCAGGTCCGCAGCCGTGCCCCGGACGCCGATCGGGCCGCCCTCGGCGCTGCTGCCGGTCGTCCAGATCCGGCCCTCACTGGTGATCAAGCCCGTCGAGGGCACATTCCGGTGCCCCGCGAAGCGCTCGGCGAGAAAGTCGATCTCCCGCTCCACGAACTCCTCCGGCAGATCCTCCAGCTCGTACCCGATCCCCAGGTCCACGTGGTGCAACTCGACTTCGGCCCAGCGCCGGAACGGCACATTGGAGGCGGAGTCGGTGACGCCGTTGCGCAGTTCCACCGTGCGCGTCCAGTCCGCGGGCGCGGCCCCCGCCTCCTGGAAGCGGGCAGCGCTCTCGCGCACGTCCGTCAGCTGTACGTCGAGGGGGCGCGGGGCGTCGCGCTCGATGTCGGCGTCACGCGCCTCCCCGGAGACGTACATGAGGCGCCCCTCGAAGACGTTCACGAGAGCGTCCGCGTTGCGGGCGAGGTGGGCGAGGACATGGCCGCGGGTCCAGCCCGGGAGTCGTGACGGCTCGGCCACCGAATCGTTGTTCAATTTCGCGGCTGCGGTGAGCAGTCGTTCCGTCGCGTCACGTACAGATGCCAGGTCGCGCACATGATCAGCCATGGAGCCGACGATAGCCCCGCCACACGTTCGGGTGAAGGTAGCGGCCAGGACCCGTAAATCGAATGTGCGTGCTATATGGTCGGGCGTGGCGTCGGGCATGCTGGATGGCCGGGGATTGTTACCAACCCAGGGATCCGACCGGCGTTGTCAGTGGCTCCCCCTAGTCTGAGAAAGCACGGGGGCCCCGCCCCTGTCACCACTCTCAAGAAAGGTGCGGACCGGCGTGGCCGACCGTCTCATCGTCCGTGGCGCGCGCGAGCACAATCTCAAGAATGTCTCGCTCGACCTCCCGCGCGACTCGCTCATCGTCTTCACGGGCCTGTCCGGGTCGGGCAAGTCCTCCCTGGCCTTCGACACGATCTTCGCCGAGGGCCAGCGCCGCTATGTCGAGTCGCTCTCGTCGTACGCCCGCCAGTTCCTCGGCCAGATGGACAAGCCGGACGTCGACTTCATCGAGGGCCTCTCGCCGGCCGTCTCGATCGACCAGAAGTCGACCTCACGCAACCCGCGCTCGACGGTCGGCACCATCACCGAGGTCTATGACTATCTGCGCCTGCTCTTCGCGCGCATCGGCAAGCCGCACTGCCCCGAGTGCCGTCGCCCCATCTCGCGCCAGTCGCCGCAGGCCATCGTCGACAAGGTCCTGTCGCTGCCGGAGGGAAGCCGCTTCCAGGTGCTGTCGCCGCTGGTGCGCGAGCGCAAGGGCGAGTTCGTCGACCTCTTCGCGGACCTCCAGACCAAGGGCTACTCCCGCGCGCGGGTGGACGGCGAGACGGTCCAGCTGTCCGACCCGCCCGCGCTGAAGAAGCAGGAGAAGCACACCATCGAGGTGGTCATCGACCGCCTCACGGTGAAGGACACCGCCAAGCGCCGTCTCACCGACTCCGTGGAGACCGCCCTCGGCCTCGCCGGCGGCATGGTCGTGCTCGACTTCGTCGATCTCCCCGAGGACGACCCCGAGCGCGAGCGCATGTACTCGGAGCACCTGTACTGCCCGTACGACGACCTGTCCTTCGAGGAGCTGGAGCCCCGCTCCTTCTCCTTCAACTCGCCCTTCGGCGCCTGCCCCGAGTGCACGGGCATCGGCACGCGCATGGAGGTCGACCCCGAGCTGATCGTCCCGGACGAGGACAAGTCCCTCGACGAGGGCGCCATCCACCCCTGGTCGCACGGCCACACCAAGGACTACTTCGGCCGCCTCGTCACCGCCCTCGCGGACGCCCTGGGATTCCGCACCGACATCCCCTTCGCGGGCCTCCCGCAGCGCGCCAAGAAGGCGCTGCTGCATGGGCACAAGACCCAGATCGAGGTGCGCTACCGCAACCGGTACGGCCGTGAGCGGGTGTACACCACGCCCTTCGAAGGCGCCGTCCCGTTCGTGAAGCGGCGACACAGCGAGTCCGAGAGCGACGCCAGCCGGGAGCGCTTCGAGGGCTACATGCGTGAGGTGCCCTGCCCCACCTGCCAGGGAACCCGCCTCAAGCCGATCGTCCTCGCGGTCACGGTCATGGAGAGGTCCATCGCCGAGGTCGCCGCGATGTCGATCAGCGACTGCGCCGACTTCCTGGCCGAGCTGAAGCTCGACGCCCGCGACAAGAAGATCGCCGAGCGGGTGCTCAAGGAAGTCAACGAACGGCTGAAGTTCCTGGTCGACGTCGGCCTCGACTACCTCTCGCTGAACCGCGCGGCCGGCACCCTCTCCGGCGGCGAGGCCCAGCGCATCCGCCTCGCGACCCAGATCGGCTCCGGACTCGTCGGCGTCCTGTACGTCCTCGACGAGCCGTCCATCGGTCTGCACCAGCGCGACAACCACCGGCTGATCGAAACCCTGGTCCGGCTCCGCGACATGGGCAACACGCTCATCGTCGTCGAGCACGACGAGGACACCATCAAGGTCGCCGACTGGATCGTCGACATCGGCCCCGGCGCGGGCGAGCACGGCGGCAAGGTCGTGCACAGCGGCTCCCTGAAGGAACTGCTCGCCAACGACGAGTCGATGACCGGGCAGTACTTGTCCGGCAAGAAGGCCATCCCGCTGCCCGACATCCGGCGCCCGCAGGACCCGTCCCGCAGGCTCACCGTCCACGGTGCCCGCGAGAACAACCTCCAGGACATCGACGTGTCCTTCCCGCTGGGTGTGCTCACGGCCGTCACCGGGGTGTCGGGGTCCGGCAAGTCGACGCTGGTCAACGACATCCTGTACACACACCTCGCCCGCGAGCTGAACGGCGCCCGCAGCGTGCCGGGCCGCCACACGCGCGTGGACGGCGACGACCTCGTCGACAAGGTCGTGCACGTCGACCAGTCGCCCATCGGCCGCACCCCGCGCTCCAACCCGGCGACGTACACCGGTGTCTTCGACCACGTGCGCAAGCTCTTCGCGGAGACGGTCGAGGCGAAGGTGCGGGGCTATCTGCCCGGCCGCTTCTCCTTCAACGTCAAGGGCGGACGCTGCGAGAACTGCGCGGGCGACGGCACCATCAAGATCGAGATGAACTTCCTCCCGGACGTGTACGTCCCGTGCGAGGTCTGCCACGGCGCCCGCTACAACCGGGAGACCCTGGAGGTCCACTACAAGGGCAAGTCCATCGCCGACATCCTCAACATGCCGATCGAGGAAGCCAGACACTTCTTCGAGGCGGTCCCGGCGATCGCCCGCCACCTCAACACCCTGCACGACGTCGGCCTCGGCTACGTCAGGCTCGGCCAGTCCGCCACGACCCTGTCCGGCGGCGAGGCCCAGCGGGTGAAGCTCGCCAGCGAACTCCAGAAGCGCTCCACAGGGCGCACGGTGTACGTCCTGGACGAGCCGACCACCGGTCTCCACTTCGAGGACATCAGCAAGCTCCTCAAGGTCCTCTCCGGCCTGGTCGACAAGGGCAACACGGTCATCGTCATCGAGCACAACCTCGACGTCATCAAGACCGCCGACTGGGTCGTCGACATGGGCCCCGAGGGCGGTGCGGGCGGTGGGCTCGTCGTCGCCGAGGGCACGCCCGAGGAGATCGCCGGGGTCCCCGCCAGCCACACCGGCAAGTTCCTGCGCGAGATCCTGGGCGCCGACCGGATCAGCGACGGCACCTCGGTCAAGGCCCCGCGCAGGACGGCCACGAAGAAGGCGGTGGCGGCCAAGTCGACGGCGACGAAGACGGCGACGGCGACGGCGAAGACCGCCAACAACACGGTGACGAAGAAGGCGACTCCGGCGAAGAAGACGACAACTCGGGCCCGTAAGGCCTGAGCTGTCGACGAGCCCGGAAAGCACGACGAACACGGCGAACACGGTGGCCCGCGGGAACTCCCCGCGGGCCACCGCGCGTTGCACAAGCGGACGCAACCGCCCTTACAGGGCACCCAGCCCTACAGGGCACCCAGTTCAGCCGCGTACGGCGGTTCCGCCCCCGCCCGTGAGCAGGTGATCGCCGCCGCCCGGGCCGCGAGGCGGAGCAGGTCGGTCCAGCCGTCGGGGCCCAGGTCGGCCAGGGCCGCAGGGGACAGGGCGTCCCGGACCGACAGACCGTGCAGCAGCGCCGCGTTCACGGTGTCACCGGCGCCGATCGTGTCCACGACGTCGACCTCCTCGCCCGGCACCGAGTGTTCCGCGCCTTCACGGGTGAAGACGGTCAGCCCGTCGCCGCCCCGGGTGACCACGACGGCGGAAGGACCGGCGGCCAGCCATTCGTGCGGAGTCCCGCCGAGCCACTTCGCGTCCTCCTCCGACAGCTTGAGCAGCGACACCGACGGCAGCCAGCTCTTGAAACGGGCCCGATAGGCGTCCGCGTCGGGGATCAGTACCGCCCTGATGTTCGGGTCGAGCGCGGTGAACACGCCCTGTGCGGAGGCGGTCCGCAGCAGTTCCTCGTACGCGGTCGCGCCCGGCTCCAGGACCAGCGAACAGGTGCCGAAGGACACCGCCCGGGCCGCGCCGGGGAGTCGGTCGGGTGCCGTGAACAGCCGGTCGGCGGTGCCCTCGACATAGAAGGAGTAGGCGGCCGAACCGTCCGCGCCGATCGAGGCGACCGCGAGGGTCGTCGGCTCGTTGCCGCGCTGCACGGACGACACGTCCACGCCCGCCCCGCGCAGCCCGTCGAGCAGCGCCTCGCCGAAGGCGTCGGACGAGACCCGGGAACAGAACGCGGTGGGGGAGCCGAGGCGCCCGAGGGCCACCGCAGTGTTGTAGGGCCCGCCACCCAGCGCCGGCCGCAGATCCGCGAGGGCGCCCGCCGCACGCGGTACCAGGTCGATCAGTGCCTCACCGGCGACGACGATCACGAGACGGGTCCTTTCTCGGCCTTGGGGAAGTTCGCGGGGCGCGATTGCCGGCCCCGTCGCCCGGCACACCCGCACGACTCGCGATGGACGAACGCGCACGGGAGCCGCACGGTCCGGGTCGGGCGGTCCGGGTCGGCCAGGCGGTCCAGGAGCAGACGTACGGCCTGGGCGCCGATGTCCTTGGCGGGCTGTGCCATCGCGGTGAGCCCGGGGGAGAAGAGATCCGCCCACGCGAAGTCGTCGAAGCAGCACAGCGCCAGGTCATCCGGCACGGTGAGGCCCCGCTCGCGCACGGCACGCAGGGCGCCGATCGTCATCGTGTTGTTGGCGGTGACGAGGGCGGTCGGGGGCGCCGCGAGGGAGAGAAGGGCGGCGGTGGCCCGCTCGGCCCCTTCCGACTCGGAGTCGCCATGGACCACCAGCCGCTCGTCGTGGGGGAGCCCGGCGAACGCGAGGCCGATGCGGTAGCCGGTGATCCGTTCCGTCGTCGTGCTGAGGCCGGGGCGGCCCGCGACCAGGCCGACGCGTTCGTGCCCGAGCGCGGTGAGGTGGGCGACCAGCCGGGCCATGGGTTCGGAGTTTTCGGCGCACACCTGGTCGAAGCGCGGGGGGCCGGCCGAGGTGGTGCTGTCCGACGGGGGGTCGAGCAGCCGGTCCAGGATCACCGTCGGTACGTCGTGCCGGGTCAGATAGGCGACCAGGGCGCCGGGATCCGCCGACGGGGCGACGATCATGCCGTCCACGCGCCGCTCGTGCAGCAGCTGGACGACCTTGCGCTCGTGCTCGGGGTCGTCGTGCGGGTCGGCGATGAGGAGGCTGTAGCCCTGTTCCAGGGCGCCCGCCTCGACGCCCTGGACGATCTCCGTGAAGTACGGGTTGCTGATCGCCGACACCGCGAGTCCGATGGACCGCGTCCGCGCGGTGACCAGGGAACGGGCCAGCGTGTTCGGCGTGTAGCCCAGCACCTCGATGGCGTCGAGGACGGCCTGCCGGGTCGCGGGGCGCACCACACGGGTGTCGTTCAGTACATGGGAGACGGTCGCCACGGACACGCCCGCGTGCCGTGCGACATCGGCCATCGTCGCCATGGGGCTGTGCCCTCCCGTCCGGATCCGGCGTCAATGGCGGCAACGTACCGCATTCGCCGCAGGACGTAAACGCTTACGTAAGCGATTGCGCAATCGCTTACGTCTGCCCCGGGCCGGTCACTCCCAGTCCCAGCCGATGCCCAGGATCCCCGGTCGCAGCCTCGGCTCGACGAGGTGGACCGAGCGGTGGCGGGCGCTCACCGGGAGGTCCTGGCGGCCGCTGCGGGGTGCCGCGGCCGAGTGCTGGGCGAACCGGTGACAGCGCACCGGCAGGGATCCGTCGTCGAAGCGGACCTGGAGCGCGTACTGGCCGCCCGCGACGCCGAAGCCACGGACGTACTCACGGGACACGCCCGCGGTGCCGTCCTCGACGGCGTAACGGAAGAGGAACGTATCTCCGGCGCGCAACCGGGTGTCGAAGAGGAGTTCGGCGACGAGCACCCCGGTGTCGTGGTGCCGGCGTACCCGTCCCGTGCGGCAGTTCTCCAGGGCGTGGACCGACATACGGTCCGGCGCGCACCCGGGGTCGCCGTGGTGGACGGCGACGAAGCGGTCGGTGCCGTCCCGGTGGGCGCGCACGATGTGGTGGGCCTCGCGGACGAGGAGTTCGCGGTGTGCGCCGATCCGTATCCGTTCGTGCAGGCCAAGGGTGTGCAGACCGCCGTCGAGCGGCGCCTCCAGCTCCGTCAGCAGCTGCTCCAGGACCCCGGACGCCTCCACCAGGGAGCGGTACGAACGCGCGGCGGGACGCTGTGTGCCGGCGCGTTCGTCGTCCCGGGAGAGCAGCCGGATCAGCGATTCCTCCGGCAGCTGGAGGATCTCCTCCAGGGCCCGCACGGCCCGTAGCGACTCGGGGCGCTGCGGGCGGCGGGCGCCCTGCTGCCAGTAACTCAGGCTGGTGACGCCGACCTTGACCCCGTACCGCCACAGATGGTGCTGGACGCGTTGCAGCGGCAGACCGCGGGCGGTGATCGCCGCCCGCAGGGCCACATGGAAGGGGCCGTTTCGCAGGGCCGTGTCCAGTTCCGCGGTGGCGTCCTCGGCGATGGCGTCGTCCGCGTGCGGTGTGCCTTGGCGCATGCAGGGGCCCTTCTGTGAATGGTCGCGGCGGCTGGTCGGACCGCGCGCGTGGGGCGAACCGGGGCGGTCCGGCGGGCGTACGCGGCGTCGTCCTCGCCCCCGTGTGTCCTCACGTGCGTACGCGGCCGTTCGCGGCCCCGAGTTCCCCCGCATTGAAGCGTGTTGACCAAGGCGCGACAACACCTGAGGCGCAACATGCGCGACTGCTGGGACTCTGACTTCGTCGTTCACCCCTCCGTGGGGACCGGGGCGTCCGTCCACAGGACCGCCGCGCTGTCACACCCCGCCAGTAGGGTGTGAGACATGGCCGACCCCTCCAGCTACCGCCCCAAGCCGGGACAGATCCCGGACTCTCCCGGGGTGTACAGATTCCGCGACGAGCACCGCCGGGTGATCTACGTCGGGAAGGCGAAAAGCCTGCGCCAGCGCCTGGCCAACTACTTCCAGGACCTGGCCGGACTCCACCCGCGCACCCGCACGATGGTCACCACGGCGGCCTCCGTGGAGTGGACGGTCGTGTCCACGGAGGTCGAGGCGCTCCAGCTGGAGTACTCGTGGATCAAGGAGTACGACCCCCGTTTCAACGTCAAGTACCGCGACGACAAGAGCTACCCGTATCTCGCGGTGACGATGAACGAGGAGTACCCGCGCGTGCAGGTGATGCGCGGTCACAAGCGCAAGGGCGTGCGCTACTTCGGGCCGTACGGGCACGCGTGGGCGATCCGCGACACCGTGGACCTGCTCCTGCGCGTCTTCCCTGTGCGCACGTGCTCGGCCGGGGTCTTCAAGAACGCCGCCCGCACCGGGCGCCCCTGCCTCCTCGGCTACATCGGCAAGTGCTCGGCGCCCTGCGTCGGGCGGGTCTCGGCCGAGGAACACCGGGAACTGGCCGACGAGTTCTGCGACTTCATGGCCGGGCGTACGGGGACGTACATCCGCCGCCAGGAGAAGCAGATGGCCGAGGCGGCCGAGGAGATGGAGTACGAGCGGGCGGCCCGGCTGCGCGACGACATCGAGGCCCTCAGGAAGGCCATGGAGAAGAGCGCGGTCGTCCTCGCCGACGCGACCGACGCCGACCTGATCGCGGTCGCCGAGGACGAGCTGGAAGCGGCCGTCCAGATCTTCCACGTACGCGGCGGTCGCGTGCGCGGCCAGCGGGGCTGGGTGACCGACAAGGTCGAGGAGATCACCACCGGCGCCCTCGTCGAACACGCGCTCCAGCAGCTCTACGGCGAGGAGAAGGGCGACTCCGTGCCCAAGGAGGTCCTCGTCCCCGCGCTGCCCGATCCCGTGGAGCCCGTCCAGGAGTGGCTGGCGGAGCGGCGCGGGTCCGGTGTCTCGCTGCGCATCCCGCAGCGCGGCGACAAGAAGGCCCTCATGGAGACCGTGCAGCGCAACGCGCAGCAGTCGCTCGTGCTGCACAAGACCAAGCGCGCCTCCGACCTGACCACCCGCTCGCGCGCGCTGGAGGAGATCGCCGAAGCCCTCGACCTGGACAGTGCCCCGCTGCGGATCGAGTGCTACGACATCTCCCACCTCCAGGGCGACGACGTGGTGGCCTCCATGGTCGTCTTCGAGGACGGCCTGCAGCGCAAGAGCGAGTACCGCCGCTTCCAGATCAAGGGCTTCGAAGGCCAGGACGACGTCCGGTCCATGCACGAGGTGATCACCCGCCGCTTCAAGCGCTACATCGCCGAGAAGGGGAAGACCGGGGAGTGGGCGGACGGCCAGGAAATCGGCCAGGAAACCGACCCGGAGCCCGTGCCGGAGCTGAAGGACGAGGACGGGCGGCCCAAGCGGTTCGCCTATCCGCCGCAGCTCGTCGTCGTCGACGGCGGGCAGCCGCAGGTCGCCGCCGCCCAGCGGGCGCTGGACGAGCTGGGCATCGACGACATCGCCGTCTGCGGCCTCGCCAAGCGCCTGGAGGAGGTCTGGGTGCCCGGTGACGACGATCCGGTGATCCTGCCCCGCACCAGCGAGGGCCTGTATCTCCTCCAGCGCGTGCGTGACGAGGCGCACCGCTTCGCGATCACCTACCAGCGCGTCAAGCGGGCCAAACGCTTCCGGGCGAGCCCCCTGGACGACGTGCCCGGACTCGGCGAAACCCGGAAACAGGCGCTGATCAAGCATTTCGGCTCGGTGAAGAAGCTGCGGTCCGCCACAATCGACCAGATCCGCGAGGTTCCCGGCATAGGCCTGAAGACGGCCGAGACGATCGCCGTGGCCCTCGCGCGGGCGGCCCCGGCCGCACCCGCCGTCAACACGGCGACCGGAGAGATCATGGAAGACGCAGCAGACGCAGCAGACGCAGCAGACGCGGAAGACACGGCAGACACGCAGGACGGGGAACCCGGGACGCGGACGGGTTCCCCGGGGGAGCCCGTAGCCGCGGGCGCCCCGGACGAGCGACGGGGGCAGGAGAAATGACCGAGCACGAGACACCGAAGGCCGAGCCCACAGCAGAGGGCCAGGCAGGTCACAAGGAAGCGGGCGATGATCGCTCGCGGCACGCCGAGGGCCCCGCACCGGGCGGCCCGACGGGCCAGGAACCACCGGGCCAGGAAGACGGAGACCAAGTGGGTACGGGCATCGAGACAGCCGGGGTCGCGGAAGCGGCCATCCCCGAGCTGGTGATCATCTCCGGTATGTCCGGAGCCGGCCGTTCGACGGCCGCCAAGTGTCTGGAAGACCTCGGCTGGTTCGTCGTGGACAACCTGCCACCGGCGCTGATCCCGACCATGGTGGAGCTGGGTGCCCGCTCCCAGGGCAACGTCGCCAGGATCGCGGTCGTCGTCGACGTACGCGGCAGGCGCTTCTTCGACAACCTCCGTGAGTCGCTCGCCGACCTGGCGATCAAGGGCGTCACCCGGCGGATCGTCTTCCTGGAGTCCTCCGACGACGCCCTGGTGCGCCGTTTCGAGTCGGTGCGCCGGCCGCACCCCCTCCAGGGGGACGGCCGTATCGTCGACGGCATCGACGCCGAGCGCGAACTGCTGCGCGAGCTGCGCGGCGACGCCGACCTGGTGATCGACACCTCCAGCCTCAACGTGCACGAACTGCGCGCCAAGATGGACGCCCAGTTCGCCGGCGAGGAGGAGCCCGAGCTGCGGGCCACCGTCATGTCCTTCGGCTTCAAGTACGGCCTCCCGGTCGACGCCGACCTGGTCGTGGACATGCGGTTCCTGCCGAACCCGCACTGGGTCCCGGAGCTGCGCCCGTACACCGGCCTCAACGAGGAGGTGTCGGCGTACGTCTTCAACCAGCCCGGCGCCAAGGAGTTCCTCGACCGGTACGCCGAACTGCTCCAGCTCATCGCCGCCGGATACCGCCGCGAGGGCAAGCGCTACGTGACCATCGCGGTCGGCTGCACCGGCGGCAAGCACCGCTCGGTCGCCACCTCGGAGAAGCTCGCCGCACGCCTTGCCTCGCAGGGCGTGGAGACCGTGATCGTGCACCGGGACATGGGACGGGAATGACGGGACGTACACCGCGGCTGAGCAGGCTGCGCCGGGTGACCCCCGAGGGACGGGCCGGCCGGCCCGTCGAGGCACGCGGCGCCAGGCCGCGCCGCCGGGGCGCCCAGCCCAAGGTCGTCGCCCTGGGCGGTGGCATGGGCCTGTCCGCCTCGCTCGCCGCACTGCGCCGGATCACCGGCGACCTGACCGCCGTCGTCACCGTGGCCGACGACGGCGGCTCCAGCGGGCGCCTGCGCGACGAGCTGGGCGTCCTGCCGCCCGGTGACCTGCGCAAGGCCCTGGCCGCGCTGTGCGGCGACGACGAGTGGGGCCAGACCTGGGCCCGCGTCATCCAGCACCGCTTCCAGTCCAAGGGAGACCTGCACGAACACGCCGTCGGCAATCTGCTGATCGTCGCCCTGTGGGAGCAGCTCGGCGACCACGTCCAGGCCCTCGACCTGGTCGGCAGGCTCCTGGGCGCGCACGGCCGCGTCCTGCCGATGTCCGCCGTACCCCTGGAACTGCAGGCCCTGGTCAAGGGGCACGACCCGGAGCGGCCCGAGGACGTCGACACCGTACGGGGACAGGCGACCGTCGCGCTGACGCCCGGCGAGGTGCAGAGCGTGCACCTCGTGCCGCACGACCCGCCCGCCGTCCCGGAAGCCGTCGCCGCCGTCCTGGACGCCGACTGGGTGGTCCTCGGTCCCGGCTCCTGGTTCTCCTCCGTGATCCCCCATCTGCTGGTGCCGGAGCTGCTCGAAGCGCTCACCGAGACGAAGGCCCGCCGGGTACTCTCGCTGAACCTCGCGCCGCAGCCCGGAGAAACCGAGGGCTTCTCCCCGCAGCGTCATTTGGAGGTTTTGGGACGACACGCCCCTAAACTCGCCCTGGACGTGGTGTTGGCCGACGAGGCCGCCGTGCCCGACCGCGATTTGCTGACCGACGCCGCCAAGGGGTTCGGCGCCGCGGTCGAGCTGGCGCCGGTGGCCCGGCCCGACGGATCTCCTCGGCACGATACGGAGCTGTTGGCCGCCGCGTACGACCGTATTTTTCGGATGCATGGAAGGATCGGCCCATGGCGATGACGGCAGCGGTGAAGGACGAGATCTCCCGGCTCCCCGTCACCCGTACCTGCTGCAGGAAGGCGGAGGTCTCCGCCATTCTGCGGTTCGCCGGCGGCCTTCACCTGGTCAGCGGGCGCATCGTGATCGAGGCGGAGCTGGACACCGCGATGGCGGCGCGCCGTCTCAAGCGGGACATCCTGGAGATTTTCGGCCACAGTTCCGAACTGATCGTGATGGCACCCGGCGGACTGCGCCGCGGCTCCCGTTACGTGGTCCGGGTGGTCGCGGGCGGCGATCAGCTGGCCCGCCAGACAGGGCTCGTGGACGGCCGTGGGCGCCCGATCAGAGGTCTGCCCCCGCAGGTGGTCTCCGGGGCCACCTGCGACGCGGAGGCGGCCTGGAGAGGGGCCTTCCTGGCCCACGGCTCGCTCACCGAGCCGGGGCGATCCTCGTCCCTCGAAGTGACCTGCCCCGGCCCCGAGGCCGCGCTCGCCCTCGTCGGCGCGGCCCGGCGCCTCTCGATCGCCGCCAAGGCCCGCGAGGTCCGGGGCGTCGACCGGGTCGTCGTCCGGGACGGGGACGCGATCGGCGCCCTCCTCACCCGGCTCGGCGCGCACGAGTCCGTGCTGGCCTGGGAGGAGCGGCGAATGCGCCGCGAGGTCCGCGCCACGGCGAACCGTCTCGCCAACTTCGACGACGCCAACCTGCGCCGCTCCGCGCGCGCGGCCGTCGCCGCAGGAGCCCGGGTCCAGCGCGCGCTGGAGATCCTCGCCGACGACGTCCCCGAGCACCTCGCGGCGGCCGGCCGACTGCGCATGGAGCACAAGCAGGCCTCCCTGGAGGAGCTGGGCGCCCTCGCCGACCCGCCGCTGACCAAGGACGCGGTCGCGGGCCGTATCCGCCGGCTGCTCGCCATGGCCGACAAGCGCGCCCAGGACCTCGGCATCCCGGGGACGGAGTCCAACCTCTCCGAGGAGATGGCCGACGCGGGCTGACGGAGTCTCAGCGCGGGCTGACGGAGCCTCAACACGCCGGGGCCGGTACCCACTTCGGGTACCGGCCCCGGCGTGTTGCCTGTCCTTGGGGCACCCTTGACTGGATCATGAACTGTCATGAGCCTGGCATCTGTTCGCCATTGTGGCGAACCATCGCAAGGGGGGTTCATGAGACGAAGAGCGAGAACGATCCTCGCTGTCGGCGCACTCCTGCTGGGCGGCGCGGGACTCGCGCCCATCGCCGTGGCCGCGGAGGACGCCGGTACACCGGACGCCGAAGAGGTCAAGGTCTTCCGTGCCGAGGTCACGAAGGAGCAGATTCCCCTGCTTCTCGCGACCGGCCAGGACGGGCACGAACTCGGGGAGCAGGCACCGGAGAAGGGCACGGCCACGGTCGAGGTCTACCTCACCGACAAGCAGGCCGACCAGCTGGAGGACAAGGGCGTCGAGCTCAAGGAGCACACGCTCACGGCGAAGGCACGCGCGCGCGTGGCCGCCGCCGGAGACGGAGTCTTCCGGCCGTACAGCGGAGCCGGCAACCTCCAGGAGGAGGTCCTCCGGACCGCCCAGGAGAACCCGGCCCTGACCAAGGTCGTCTCCATCGGCAAGACCCTTCAGGGCCAGGACATCCTCGCGCTCAAACTGACCAAGGGCGCGAAGAAGACCAAGGACGGCACCAAGCCGTCCGTCCTGTACCTGTCCAACCAGCACGCGCGCGAATGGATCACGCCGGAGATGACCCGGCGCCTGATGCACTACTACCTGGACGGCTACTCCACGGACCGGCGCATCAAGAAGATCGTCGACTCGACGGAACTCTGGTTCGTCCTGTCCGCCAACCCGGACGGCTACGACTGGACGTTCGAGCCCGAGGGCGACCGTCAGTGGCGCAAGAACATGCGTGACGTCAACGGCGACGGCGCCTACACCATCGGCGACGGCGTCGACCTCAACCGCAACTTCCCCTACAAGTGGGGCTACGACGACGAGGGTTCCTCCCCGTTCCCCACCAGCCAGACCTACCGCGGCGCCGGTCCGGGCTCGGAGCCCGAGACCAAGGCACTGGACGCCTTCGAACGGCGCATCGGCTTCGAGTACGGCATCAACTACCACTCCGCCGCCGAACTGCTCCTCTACGGCGTCGGCTGGCAGGTCGCCTCGCCGAGCCCCGACGACGTCCTCTACAAGTCCCTCGCCGGTACACCCGAGAACTCCGCGATCCCCGGCTACCGCCCGCAGCTCTCCTCCGAGCTGTACACCACCAACGGCGAGGCGAACGGACACGCGTCCAACGTCAACGGCGCGGCGATGTTCACCCCGGAGATGTCGACCTGCCAGACCGCGTCGGACCTCTATCCGGACGACGCCTGGAACGCGGCCGACTGCGCCTCGGTCTTCACCTTCCCGGACGACGAGAAGCTGATCCAGGAGGAGTTCACCAAGAACATCCCGTTCGCCCTGTCGCTCGCCGAGTCCGCGGCCAGGCCGGACCAGCCGAAGTCCTCGGTCGGCGTCGACGCCCCGGACTTCACCCCGGCCCCCTTCACCACCTCGTACTCGCGCGGCGCCGACCAGGAGGTCTCGGTCGTCGTACGCAAGTCCGTGCGCGACAAGGAACTCAAGTACCGCGTCAACGGCGGCCGTACGAAGGACGTGACGCTCAAGGCCTGGAAGGGCGGCGAGACCTTCGGCGGTGACGACAACCTGTACTTCGACGAGTACCGCGCCAAGGTCGCCGACGGCGACCCGGGCGACAAGGTCGAGGTCTGGTTCACCGGCGAGACCAAGGCCGGCAAGCCGACCAGGAGCACGCGCTTCACGTACACGGTCGCCGAACGGCCGCGCGCCGACACGCTCGTCCTCGCCGAGGAGGGCGCTACCGCCACCCAGGCCCAGGTCTACGTCGACGCGCTGAAGGCCAACGGCAGGAAGCCGCTCGTCTGGGACGTCGCCGCCCTGGGCGCACCCGACGCGCTCGGTGTGCTCGACCACTTCAAGACGGTCGTCCACTACACGGGAGCCGTACGGCCCGGCAACGCCACCCAGCTCGAACTGCGCGCCTACCTCAACGAGGGCGGCAAGCTGATCGAGGCCGGCGAGACCGCGGGCGGCTCCGTCGACCTGGGCGGGGGCACCCTGTCCAACGACTTCAGCCAGTACTACCTGGGCGCCTACTCCCGTACGACCACACCGTCGGTCACCGCGTTCAACGGCTCTGGGAAGCTCACCGGCTTCAACGGCGCCCTCGGTGACGCGCCCGGCAACCCGCTGAACACGGCCGGGTCCTTCGGTGTCACGTCGGACACCCTGCCCGTGGCGACGTACCCGCAGTTCGCGAGCGCGGGTGCGGGCAGCTATCCCGGGACCGTCAACCCGTACGGGCCCTACGCGGGCGCCTCCATGGCCGCCGTCACGCACACCGACTACGCCTGGAACCGCCTCACCCGCACCATCGACCTCACCGGCGTGACCGCGGCCCAGGCGCCGGCCTTCCGCACCCAGCTCCTGTGGGACACGGAGGAGGGCTACGACCACGCCGTGCTCGAAGCCCACACCGTCGGGGCCGACGACTGGACCACGCTCCCGGACAAGGGCGGCGCCACCAGCACCGCCGTGCCCACCGAGTGCGAGGCCGGGTTCTTCATCGCGGGCCACCCCGCGCTCGCCCGCTATCTGACCATCGGCGCGGGTGCCTGCACGCCCACCGGGACCAGCGGCTCCTGGAACAGCTTCACCGGGGCCTCCGCGGGCTGGCAGCAGGTCGAGTTCGACCTCTCCGCCTACGCCGGTAGGACGGTCGAGATCTCGCTCGGCTACATCACCGACCCCGGCTCCGGCGGCCGCGGTGTCCTCGCCGACAACGCCACCGTCGTCATCGGCGGTACGGCGGGCGCGGTCGAGGGCTTCGAGACGTCCCTGGGCGCCTGGAGCGTCCCCGGACCGCCCGCGGGCAGCCCCGCGGTCATCAAGGACTGGGGTCTTTCGGGTGAGCTGGCCAAGACGTACGGAGCGGTCTCCACGGGTGACACCGTGCTGCTTGGCTTCGGCCTGGAGCACGTCACCAAGGCCGCCGACCGGACGGCACTCCTCGGCAAGGCACTGGCCGCGCTGAAGGACTGATCAGAACCGTTCACCGACGATCCGACCCTGTCCGTTCATCGGGTAATCGCGGTGCGACAACTGGGCGGTCCGTACCCCTACTGGCGGGTACGGACCGCCCTGCCGTGTATGGGGCATCTCGATGTCACCACGGGGGCCGCAGGGAGGTAGGGTCGTAGGCGGTCGGGGACATCCCATACAACTCGCCGGCACGAAAGCCGGCGTACCAACGAGGAGATCGGTTCGTGACGATCCGCGTAGGCATCAACGGCTTTGGCCGCATCGGTCGTAACTACTTCCGCGCGCTGCTGGAGCAGGGTGCTGACATCGAGATCGTGGCTGTCAACGACCTGGGTGACACCGCGACCACCGCTCACCTGCTCAAGTACGACACCATCCTGGGCCGTCTCAAGGCCGAGGTGTCGCACACCGCCGACACGATCACCGTCGACGGCAAGACGATCAAGGTTCTCTCCGAGCGCAACCCCGCCGACATCCCGTGGGGCGAGTTGGGCGTCGACGTCGTCATCGAGTCGACCGGCATCTTCACCAAGAAGGCCGACGCCGAGAAGCACATCGCGGGCGGCGCCAAGAAGGTCCTCATCTCGGCTCCGGCCAAGGACGAGGACATCACCATCGTGATGGGCGTCAACGAGGACAAGTACGACGCGGCCAACCACCACGTCATCTCCAACGCCTCCTGCACCACCAACTGTGTGGCGCCGATGGCCAAGGTTCTCGACGAGAACTTCGGCATCGTCAAGGGCCTGATGACGACGGTCCACGCGTACACGAACGACCAGCGCATCCTGGACTTCCCGCACTCCGACCTGCGCCGCGCCCGCGCCGCCGCGGAGAACATCATCCCGACCACGACCGGTGCCGCCAAGGCCACCGCGCTCGTGCTCCCGCAGCTCAAGGGCAAGCTCGACGGCATCGCGATGCGCGTGCCGGTCCCGACCGGGTCGGCCACCGACCTGGTCGTCGAGCTGTCCCGCGAGGTCACCAAGGACGAGGTCAACGCCGCGTTCAAGAAGGCCGCCGACGGCGAGCTCAAGGGCTTCCTGACGTACACCGAGGACGAGATCGTCTCCTCGGACATCGTCGGCGACCCGTCGTCCTGCACCTTCGACTCCTCCCTGACCATGGTCCAGGAGGGCACGTCGGTGAAGATCCTCGGCTGGTACGACAACGAGTGGGGCTACTCCAACCGCCTCGTCGACCTGACGGTCTTCGTCGGCAACCAGCTCTGAGTCCCGGAGCAGGCACTTCGATGTGAGCACAGGGCTCGGGCAGCGCGACGCGGCGCTGCCCGAGCCCTGTCGCACGTGCTGATCGATCCAGCCCCTCCCGGACAAAAGAGCCCTCCCTTAGGAGCCCCCTTCATGAAGACGATCGACGAACTCCTCGCCGCAGGAGTCGACGGCAAGCGGGTCTTCGTCCGCGCCGACCTGAACGTGCCGCTGGCCGACGGTCTCATCACCGACGACGGCCGCATCCGGGCCGTCCTGCCCACCGTCAAGGCCCTCACGGACGCCGGCGCCAAGGTCGTGGTCGCCTCCCACCTGGGCCGCCCCAAGGGCGCCCCGGACCCCGCCTTCTCCCTGCTGCCCGCCGCGGAGCGCCTCGGTGAACTCCTGGACGCCCCCGTGGCCTTCGCCCAGGACACCGTCGGCCCCGCCGCCCACGACGCCGTGAACGGCCTCCAGCCGGGCCAGGTCGCGGTGATCGAGAACCTGCGCTTCAACGCCGGTGAGACCGCCAAGGACGACACCGAGCGCGGCGAGTTCGCCGATCAGCTGGCGGCCCTGGCCGATGTCTACGTGGGCGACGGTTTCGGTGCCGTGCACCGCAAGCACGCCTCCGTGTACGACCTTCCGGCCCGCCTGCCGCACTACGCCGGCTACCTCATCGCCACCGAGGTGGGCGTCCTCAAGAAGCTCACCGACGACGTGCAGCGCCCCTACGTGGTCGCGCTCGGCGGTGCCAAGGTCTCCGACAAGCTCGCCGTCATCGACCAGCTGCTCGGCAAGGCCGACCGCATCCTCATCGGCGGCGGAATGGCGTACACCTTCCTCAAGGCGCAGGGTCATGAGATCGGTGCCTCCCTCCTGCAGGAGGACCAGATCCCGGCCGTGCTGGAGTACGTCGCCCGCGCCGAGAAGAACGGCGTCGAGCTGATCGTCCCGGTCGACGTGGTGGTCTCCGTGGGCTTCCCCGACCTGAAGGCCAAGGCGCCCACGAACCCCACGACCGTCGCCGCGGACGCCGTCCCGGCCGACCAGATGGGCCTGGACATCGGTCCGGAGTCCCGCAAGCTGTACGCCTCCAAGCTCGCCGACGCGGCCACCGTCTTCTGGAACGGTCCCATGGGCGTCTTCGAGCACCCCGACTACGCCGAGGGCACCAAGGCCGTCGCCCAGGCCCTCCTCGACTCCCCGGCCTTCACGGTCGTCGGGGGCGGCGACTCTGCCGCCGCCGTACGCATCCTGGGCTTCGACGAAACCGCATTCGGCCACATCTCGACCGGTGGCGGCGCCTCCCTCGAATACCTCGAGGGCAAGACGCTCCCCGGTCTCGCCGCACTGGAGGACTGACCCAGCATGACCACTCGCACGCCGCTGATGGCGGGCAACTGGAAGATGAACCTCAACCACCTCGAGGCCATCGCCCACGTCCAGAAGCTCGCCTTCGCCCTCGCGGACAAGGACTACGAGGCCTGTGAGGTCGCGGTCCTGCCGCCCTTCACCGACCTGCGCTCGGTACAGACCCTGGTCGACGGCGACAAGCTCAAGATCAAGTACGGCGCCCAGGACATCTCCGCGCACGACTCGGGCGCCTACACGGGCGAGATCTCGGGCCCGATGCTGGCCAAGCTCAAGTGCACCTATGTGGCGATCGGGCACTCCGAGCGCCGCCAGTACCACAACGAGACCGACGAACTCGTCAACGCCAAGGTGAAGGTCGCCTACAAGCACGGCCTCACCCCGATCCTGTGCGTCGGCGAGGAGCTGGAGGTCCGCGAGGCGGGCAACCACGTCGCCCACACGCTCGCGCAGGTCGAGGGCGGTCTCAAGGACCTCCCGGCCGAGCAGGCCGAGACCGTCGTCATCGCGTACGAGCCCGTCTGGGCCATCGGCACCGGCAAGGTCTGCGGCGCCGACGACGCCCAGGAGGTCTGCGCCGCGATCCGCGCGAAGCTCGCCGAGCTGTACTCCCAGGACGTCGCCGACGCCGTACGCATCCAGTACGGCGGCTCCGTGAAGTCCGGGAACGTCGCCGAGATCATGGCGAAGCCCGACATCGACGGCGCACTGGTCGGCGGTGCCGCTCTGGACGCCGACGAGTTCGTCAAGATCGTTCGGTTCCGCGACCAGTGAGTATGCGCTAGCGGAGATCCGTCGTACCCTGGCGGGGCCGAAACTAGTATGGGGGGCGCCGAGCGTTCCTCGAACGAAAGCTTCGGCCCCGTCGTCCATCAGAATCCGAGGAAGTTGGTCCAGCCGTGGTTTTGGGGTTCTCGATCGCCCTGATCGTCTTCAGCCTGCTGCTGATGCTGCTCGTGCTGATGCACAAGGGGAAGGGCGGCGGCCTCTCCGACATGTTCGGTGGCGGCATGCAGTCGTCCGTCGGCGGCTCCTCGGTCGCCGAGCGCAACCTCGACCGCATCACCGTCGTGCTCGGTCTGCTGTGGTTCGCGTGCATCGTGGTGCTCGGCATCCTGATGAAGGTGAACAACTGATCAGCGGCTGACACCGGTCGTCAAATACCGGTACGACAGCACATTACGCACGCACATTCCGCACGTAAGGCCCCATGTTCGGTACGCCCCGCCAAGGGCGGCCTATCATGGGGCTTGCGTCTTGGTGCGGGGCCTGTAACTCCAAGCACTGGACGCGCGTTGGGCCTTACGTAGACTGAGGCGCTCGCAACGAAGCGAAAACGCCGACTCGCTTCGCGGCACCATTACGCAGGGAGTTACGACCGTGGCAAGTGGCAACGCGATCCGAGGAAGCCGGGTCGGGGCGGGGCCGATGGGCGAGGCGGAGCGTGGCGAGTCCGCGCCACGGCTGCGCATCTCCTTCTGGTGCTCCAACGGGCACGAGACGCAGCCCAGCTTCGCCAGCGACGCGCAGGTCCCCGACACCTGGGACTGCCCGCGCTGCGGCTTTCCCGCCGGACAGGACCGGGACAACCCGCCGGACCCGCCGCGCACCGAGCCGTACAAGACGCACCTGGCGTACGTACGGGAGCGGCGCAGCGACGCGGACGGCGAGGCGATCCTCGCCGAGGCGCTCGCCAAACTGCGGGGCGAGATCTAGGAATTGACGGCCGGCCAGGCACCGAGAAGGTGCCTGGCCGGACCCGTCTGACGGGGCGTCGTACACCGGCTCCCCGACCGATTGTCAGTGGTGCCCTCTACGGTTTGTGAATCGGCGAACCGCGAGGGGGAGTTGTGACGACGGTCGAGACGGCGGGAGCGTGTGCACCCGCGTGGCGCGGGGGATTCGGACGGCTGTGGAGTGCCGCCGTCCTCTCCAGCTTCGGCGACGCGCTGCGCACGGCCGCCCTGCCCCTGCTCGCCACGACCCTCACCGACCAGCCCCTGCTCATCGCCTCCGTGACGGCCTGCGGCTATCTGCCCTGGCTGGTCTTCGGACTGCTCGGCGGGGCCGTCGCGGACCGCGTCGACCAGCGGCGCGCGATGTGGACGGTGGACGCTGTACGAGGGCTGCTGGTCGCCTGCTTCGCCGTGGCCGTCGGCCTCGGGCACGCCTCGATCGGCCTGCTCATCGCGCTCGCCCTCGCGCTGACCACACTCCAGACCCTCTTCGACAACGCCTCGACGGCCCTGCTGCCGACCCTGGTAGACAAGGAAGCGCTCGGCGGCGCGAACGCCCGCCTGATGACCGGCCAGCGCATCGCGGGCGGTCTGCTGGCCGGACCGGTGGTGCCCGTACTGCTCGTACTGGGAGCGGCCGTGCCCTTCGCGGCCGACGCCGTCACCTTCCTGGTCGGGGCGGCCCTGGTCGCCTCGCTGCGGCCCGACGTGCCCGAGCGGGCGCCGAGACCGGCGGGCAGCACCCTGCGCGCGGAGATCACGGCCGGCCTGCGCACCCTGTGGCACGACAGACCGCTGCGTGGGCTGTGCGCGGCCACGGCACTGTGCAACGTCGGCATGGGCGCCCTCATCGCCACGATGGTCCTGCTGGTGACGGGCTGGCTGGACGCGGGCAACGGAGGGTACGCGGCGGCGATGACCGCGTACACCGTCGGCAGCCTCGCCGGCGGCGCGCTGAACGGCCGGCTCGTGAACCGGATCGGGCGGATACGGGCCGTGCTGCTCGCCGGCACGGTGCAGACCGGCGCGCTGGTCGTCATGGGGACGGTGCGCAGCCTGGCCGCGCTGGTGGCGGCCCTGGCGGTGTTCGGGTTCATGGGGATGGTGTGGAACGTCAACACGACGACCCTGATGCAGCGTCGCAGCCCCAACGGGATGCTGGGCCGGGTGAGTTCGGCCTTCCGTACGTTGGCGGTCGCCGGAGCACCCCTGGGCGCGCTGCTGGGCGGAGCCGTGGCGACGGCGTGGGGACTGAACACGCCGGCGCTGCTCGCCGCGGCTTTCTTCGTCCTGTCGGTCGCCTCGCTGATACCGGGGCTGAAGTCGGACGTATCTGTGGGTGAAGACGTGTCTGTTGTTCGAGACATGTCTGTTGTTCGACCGGATGACGGTCCGACGACAGTTCGACCAGCGCGTTGATCAATTAGGTTGGGACCGGCAGCGGGGCCCAGGCACGAAAGAGGCGGAAGTCCGAGATGAACGCAGACAGCCGTAGCAGGCTCAACCAGACGCCCGAGTGGACGGCACTGGCCAAGCACCATGAGGAGCTGGCGGACACCCATCTGCGGGACCTGTTCGCGACCGACCCCGGGCGCGGCACCGGGTACACGCTCCAGGTCGGTGATCTGCACATCGACTACTCCAAGCACCTGATCACGGACGAGACGCTGCGACTGCTGCGAGAACTGGCCGGCGCGACGGACGTGTTCGGGCTGCGGGACGCCATGTTCCGGGGCGAGCGCATCAACACGACCGAGGATCGTGCGGTGTTGCACACCGCGCTGCGGGCGCCGCGGGACGCGGTGGTCGAGGTGGACGGGGAGAACGTCGTGCCGGCCGTGCACGGGGTGCTGGACCGGATGGCCGGGTTCGCGGAGCGGGTGCGTTCGGGTGCGTGGACGGGCCACACCGGCCGTCGTATCAAGAACGTGGTCAACATCGGTATTGGGGGCTCGGACCTCGGTCCGGCGATGGCGTACGAGGTGCTGCGGGCGTTCACGGCACGGGAGTTGACGTTCCGGTTCGTGTCGAACGTCGACGGTGCCGACCTGCACGAGGCGGTGCGCGACCTGGACCCGGCGGAGACGCTGTTCATCATCGCCTCGAAGACGTTCACGACGATCGAGACGATCACGAACGCGACCTCGGCCCGTTCCTGGCTGCTGGCGGGGCTGGGCGGTGAGGAGGCGGCGGTCGCGAAGCACTTCGTGGCGTTGTCGACGAATGCCGGGAAGGTCTCCGACTTCGGGATCGACACGGCGAACATGTTCGAGTTCTGGGACTGGGTCGGTGGGCGGTACTCGTACGACTCGGCGATCGGGCTGTCGCTGATGATCGCGATCGGCCCGGACCGGTTCCGGGAGATGCTGGACGGCTTCGCGCTGGTCGACGAGCACTTCCGGACGGCTCCGGCGGAGGAGAACGTGCCGCTGCTGCTGGGGCTGTTGGGGATCTGGTACGGCAATTTCTTCGGGGCGCAGTCACATGCGGTGCTGCCCTACTCGCACTATCTGTCCAGGTTCACGGCGTACTTGCAGCAGTTGGACATGGAGTCCAACGGCAAGTCGGTCGGGCGGGACGGGTTGCCGGTGGAGTGGGAGACCGGGCCGGTGGTGTGGGGGACGCCGGGTACGAACGGGCAGCACGCGTACTACCAGTTGATCCATCAGGGGACGAAGCTGATTCCGGCCGACTTCATCGGGTTCGCCGAGCCGGTGGGGGAGTTGAGTGACGAACTCAAGGGGCAGCACGATCTGTTGATGGCGAACTTCTTCGCGCAGACGCAGGCGTTGGCCTTCGGCAAGACGCCGGAGGAGGTTCGGGCGGAGGGGGTGCCGGAGGAGCTGGTGGCTCACAAGACGTTCCGGGGGGACCATCCGACGACGACTGTGCTGGCTCGGGAGTTGACTCCGTCTGTGCTGGGGCAGTTGATCGCGTTGTACGAGCACAAGGTGTTTGTGCAGGGGGCTGTGTGGAACATCGACTCGTTCGATCAGTGGGGGGTTGAGTTGGGGAAGGTGTTGGCGAAGCGCGTCGAGCCCGCGCTCACCACAGGAGCTGATGTCCCCGGCCTCGACTCCTCCACTGTCGCCCTCGTGGCCACGTATCGGGAGTTGCGCGGGAGGTAGGGGTTTGTTTCGCCCCCGCCGCCCCTACCCGTCCCATCTCTGGGGGCTGCGCCCCCAGACCCCCCTTTCGGCCTGAACGGCCTCGTCCTCAAACGCCGGACGGGCTGGTTTGTCAGCC
>NZ_JBSFDA010000059.1:0-56655 GCF_053593675.1 Streptomyces sp. NPDC002156
GCGACAACGGGGGTCTGGGGGCAGAGCCCCCAGGAACCGGCGCTCACACCGACCAACGGCCGGACAACTGGACCCACGATCACCAGAAACCCCCGCCAAACCGCCGGCGGCATTAGCAGTCCGCTTGACCGAGTGCTAATCGCAGTCATAGTCTCAGGTCTGGCACTCCCCCCTGGAGAGTGCCAATAGCGACGGGCAGGTCCGGCACCCGCGACGACGGATCCACCTGGTCGCCACCTCAGACAGTTAACCCCGTGAGATCTCCGAAGGGGGAGGTCGGATCGTGACGACCACCAGCTCCAAGGTTGCCATCAAGCCGCTCGAGGACCGCATTGTGGTCCAGCCGCTCGACGCCGAGCAGACCACGGCCTCTGGCCTGGTCATCCCGGACACCGCCAAGGAGAAGCCCCAGGAGGGCGTCGTCCTGGCCGTGGGCCCGGGCCGCTTCGAGAACGGCGAGCGTCTTCCGCTCGACGTGAAGACCGGCGACATCGTGCTGTACAGCAAGTACGGCGGCACCGAAGTGAAGTACAACGGCGAGGAGTACCTCGTCCTCTCCGCTCGCGACGTGCTCGCGATCGTAGAGAAGTAGTTCACCCGGTATTACCAGCATTGCAGTGCGAACTACGCCCCTGGCCCCCGCGACCTTCAACAGCCGGGTGCCGGGGGCGCAGTTCGTTCTCCCAATTTTCCGAGAGGGCTGAACCGCTCCCATGGCGAAGATCCTGAAGTTCGACGAGGACGCCCGTCGCGCCCTTGAGCGCGGCGTCAACAAGCTTGCCGACACGGTCAAGGTGACGATCGGCCCCAAGGGCCGCAACGTCGTCATCGACAAGAAGTTCGGCGCTCCCACCATCACCAACGACGGTGTCACCATCGCGCGCGAGGTCGAGCTGGACGACCCGTACGAGAACCTCGGCGCCCAGCTGGTGAAGGAGGTGGCGACCAAGACCAACGACATCGCGGGTGACGGTACGACCACCGCCACCGTGCTGGCCCAGGCGCTCGTCCGCGAGGGCCTGAAGAACGTCGCCGCCGGCGCCTCCCCGGCCGCCCTGAAGAAGGGCATCGACGCGGCGGTCAAGGCTGTGTCCGAGGAACTCCTCGCGACCGCCCGCCCGATCGAGGAGAAGTCCGACATCGCCGCCGTGGCCGCGCTCTCCGCGCAGGACACGCAGGTCGGCGAGCTCATCGCCGAGGCGATGGACAAGGTCGGCAAGGACGGTGTCATCACCGTCGAGGAGTCCAACACCTTCGGTCTGGAGCTGGACTTCACCGAGGGCATGGCCTTCGACAAGGGCTACCTGTCCCCGTACATGGTGTCCGACCAGGAGCGTATGGAGGCCGTCCTCGACGACCCGTACATCCTGATCCACCAGGGCAAGATCTCCTCCATCCAGGACCTGCTGCCGCTGCTGGAGAAGGTCATCCAGACCAACTCCTCCAAGCCGCTGCTGATCATCGCCGAGGACGTCGAGGGCGAGGCCCTGTCGACCCTGGTCGTGAACAAGATCCGCGGCACCTTCAACGCGGTCGCCGTCAAGGCCCCCGGCTTCGGTGACCGTCGCAAGGCGATGCTCGGCGACATGGCGGCGCTCACCGGCGCCGAGGTCATCGCCGAGGAGGTCGGCCTCAAGCTCGACCAGGTCGGCATCGACGTACTGGGCACCGCCCGCCGCGTCACCATCTCGAAGGACGACACGGTCATCGTCGACGGCGGTGGCGACAAGGGTGCCGTGGCCGGCCGGATCAACCAGATCAAGGCCGAGATCGAGAACACGGACTCCGACTGGGACCGCGAGAAGCTCCAGGAGCGCCTCGCGAAGCTGGCCGGCGGCGTGTGCGTGATCAAGGTCGGCGCCGCCACCGAGGTGGAGCTGAAGGAGAAGAAGCACCGTCTCGAGGACGCCATCTCGGCGACCCGCGCCGCGGTCGAGGAGGGCATCGTCTCCGGCGGTGGCTCCGCGCTCGTCCACGCCGTGAAGATCCTCGAGGGCAACCTCGGCAAGACCGGCGACGAGGCGACGGGTGTCGCGGTCGTCCGCAAGGCCGCCGTCGAGCCGCTGCGCTGGATCGCCGAGAACGCCGGCCTGGAGGGTTACGTCATCACCTCCAAGGTCGCCGAGCTCGACAAGGGCCAGGGCTTCAACGCCGCCACCGGCGAGTACGGCGACCTGGTCAAGCAGGGCGTCATCGACCCGGTCAAGGTCACCCGCTCCGCTCTGGAGAACGCGGCCTCGATCGCCTCCCTCCTCCTCACGACCGAGACCCTGGTCGTCGAGAAGAAGGAAGAGGAAGAGCCGGCTGCGGGCCACGGCCACGGCCACTCCCACTAGTCGAGGTACCGGCCAGAACACTGGCAGACGAAGAAACCCCCCGTTCCTGGCCGGAACGGGGGGTTTCTCCCTTCGCGGGCGGTCCGATGCCCCGTACGTCCTACTGTTCCAAGCCCTCCAGCGCCCCCAACTGCCCCATCAGCCCCAGCCGGTCGTACTGCCACCAGCCCTCGACGATCTTCCCGTCCGTGTCGAACCGGAAGATGGTCGCGCCGGTCATCGAGGCCTTCTTCCCGCTGTTGGGGATCCCCAGGAACTCGCCCCGCTGGGTCCCGTTCCATGTCCAGCGTGTGCAGACCCGGTCGCCCTGGGCGATCTGGTCCTCGACGGTGAACGCGAAGTCGAAGGACGCGCGCCACATCTGCATCTCGCGCCGCGCCGCGTCCAGCCCGAGGTTGTCCTGCTCGTTGGACGGATCGTGGTCGTGGTAGTGCTCCACGAACAGGTCGTTGAGCGGGGGCAGTTCACCCCGGGTGGCGATCACCTCGAAGAACCGCCGCGCGGTGTCCGCGCACAACTGCTCGTCCCGTACGACGTCCAGGTCGGTGAACGTCGGCATCTCGTCGCACAGGGCGACCATCTCCCGGAAGATCCGGTCGGTCTCGGGAAGGTTCGAGTTCCGCATCGCCTCCTCGTACGACGGGAACTCCACGATCTCGACGAAGTGCGACGAGTCCGAGAGATCCTTGCCGATCAGAGTGTGCGTCGCGGTCCGCTTCCCCTTGGTCTGCTCGACCCAGGTGTCCATCAGCCGGTTCATCTCGTCGAACCGACTGGTCTTGCAATCGATCAACTGTACGAATGTCATGGCGCCGCCTTCGGCCCCCCTGGGTCCGGTACCTCTCTCCATACTCCCACCGGAACGACGGCGACACCTCTGCCGGAGACCGCGGAGACCGCGGAGGCCACCGGGACCACTGAGGCTACTGAGGCCCGTACTTCCGCCCCGTCTTCGACGAGATCCCGCCCAGCAGCGCGCGGGGCGTCACCTTCACCACGCCCATCAGCGCCTTGTAGCGCGGGTCCGGAATCGACAGCGACTTGCCCCGGGCCAGATCCGCGAGCGCCGCCGCGACCAGCTTGTCCGCGTCCAGCCACATCCAGTTCGGGATGTTGTCCGTCCCCATCCCGGCCCGCTCATGGAACTCCGTACGCACGAAACCGGGCGCCAGCGCCATCAGCCGCACCCCGCTCCCCGCCAGGTCCTTCGCCGCCCCCTGCGTGAACTGCACGACCCACGCCTTCGACGCCCCGTACGTACCGCGCGGCACGAAGGCGGCGACGGACGCGACATTGACGACACCCCCGCGCCCCCGCTCCCGCATCGCCTCGGCCGCCGCACCGGTCAGCCGCAGCACCGCCTCGCAGTGCACCTTGAGCATCCTCAGCTCGTCCGCCATCGGTACGTCGAGATAGCGGCCCTTGTTGCCGAAGCCGGCGTTGTTGACCAGCAGGTCGACGGGGTTCTTGCGGTCGCCGAGGCGCGCGGCCACCGCCTCGATGCCGGCGTCCGTCGCGAGGTCGGCGCTCAGCACCTCCGCCTCGATGCCGTGCCGGTCGTGCAGTTCGGTCGCCTGCTCGCCGAGCCGTTCGGCGTCGCGCGCCACCAGGACGAGGTTGTGGCCGTCGGCCGCCAGCCGCCGCGCGAACGCGGCACCGATTCCCGCGGTCGATCCCGTAATCAGAGCCGTTGTCATGGCGCAAGATTAGTGACCCGGACTGTTCCCGTCCCTTCCCGTCCGCCCCCTGCACGCTCCCTCCAGATCGTGAAGTCCCCGCCCGGACCTCCGGCGTAATGCCTTGTCAGCAGCCGTGCCGTGTCCGCGCGTCAGCCGTACTTCTTCACATATTCGTGAGCCCTCGCCGCCGCCTCCGAATGCAGGGCCGCACCGGCCGTGAGCAGCCGGGGCATCAGGGTCCGCTCGGTCGTCAGCGCGCGGAAGTACAGGGCGACCGTCACCTCGTGCTCCGGCCGGTGCACGATCTCGATCTGGTCGCCCGCCCGTATCGCACCCGGCTCGATCACCCGCAGATAGGCACCCGGCGCACCCCGCTCCGTGAACCGTTTCACCCACCGTTTCTCACCCAGATGGCCCTGGAACGTCGCACAGGGGATACGCCCGCTGGTGACCTCGAGGACCACCTCGGAGCCGATCCGCCAGCGCTCGCCGATCAGCGCGCCGGACACATCGAGGCCCCGAGTGGTGAGGTTCTCGCCGAACATCCCGTCGCGCAGCGGACGGCCCAGCTCGCGCTCCCACTCGTCGAGGTCCTCGCGCGCGACCGCGTACACCGCCTGTTCGTCGCCGCCGTGGTGCTCCTTCGAGCAGATGGTGTCCCCGGCCAGACCGCTGCCGCCGATCCCCTTGAGCCCGGGCGCCGCCACCCGCACCGGCCCGTCCACCGGCCGCTTGTCGATACCGGTGCCCTGCGGATGGTCCGTGTACGGCACGGACTGCGCACGACCCACGTTCACGGACAACACCTTCATCACAGCACTCGCCCCCGTATCCGCCCCAACATCCATGACCCCACGCTAAATCAGACTTGCCCAAAGCGTCGACGCATTATTCACCCTCATCCCCAAGAATCACTTATGATCGAAAAATGATCGAAGCCCGTCACCTCCGTGTCCTGCGTGCCGTGGCCACCACCGGCTCCTTCTCGGCGGCGGGCCGCGAACTGGGCTGCACCCAGCCCGCCGTGAGCCAGCAGATGAAGGCACTGGAAGCCTCGGTCGGCACCCCGCTGCTCGTCCGCAACGGCCGCGAGATGCGCCTGACCCAGGCGGGCGAGGCACTGGTGCGGCACGCGGCCGGCATCCTCTCGGGCCTCACGGCGGCGGAGGAGGAGGTCGCCGCGATCGCCGGCCTGCGCGCCGGGCGGGTCCGGCTGGTCTCCTTCCCCAGCGGCAGCTCCACCCTCGTACCGACCGCCCTCGCCGCCCTGCGTGCCGCCCACCCCGGCACCCGGGTCTCCCTGGAGGAGGCCGAACCCCCGCACTCCGTCGAACTGCTGCGCGAGGGCGACTGCGACGTGGCCCTCGCCTTCCGGTACGAGGGCGCGGCGGGCGCCGGCGAGTGGGACGACCTGGTGGTCCGCCCGCTCCTCACCGACCGGCTCGTCGGCCTCGTGCCCGAGGGGCACCGCCTGTCCCGCGCGGAGTCGGTCGCCCTGGGCGAACTCGCCGCCGAACCGTGGATCGCCGGCTGCCCGCGCTGCCGGGGCCAGCTGGTCGAGGCCTGCGAGAGCGCCGGCTTCACCCCGCGCATCGACTTCGCGACCGACGACTACCCGGCGGTGATCGGCCTGGTGGGCGCGGGCCTCGGCGTGGCCGTCCTGCCCCAGCTCGCCATCGACTCCGTACGGCCACGGGGTGCGCGTGCGGTGACGCTGGAACCGGCGGTACGGCGGGAGATCGTCGCGCTGACCCTGCCCGACCTGGCGAAGGTGCCGGCGGTGGCGGCGACGCTGGACGAGCTGGCGCGGGCGGCGACGCGGGCCTAGAGGCGCGCCCCGGTCACAGCACGGGCACGCGTGCGCGTACCCGTGTCGTAGGCACCGCGGGTATCGCAGAAACGTTCCTTCAGTTGTTCGAGCCGAGGTCCCCGCCACCGGCCGACGCCGACACCAGCCGGTTGCGGGCGCGTCCCATCAGCTCTTCGCGTTCGTCCTCGGTCAATCCACCCCACACGCCGTACGGCTCGCGCACCGCCAGCGCGTGCGCCGCGCACTGCGCGCGGACCGGGCATCTCATGCAGACCTCCTTGGCCGAGTTCTCACGAGCGCTCCGTGCCGCACCGCGCTCTCCCTCCGGGTGGAAGAAGAGCGAGCTGTCGACCCCGCGGCAGGCCGCGAGGAGCTGCCAGTCCCAGAGGTCCGCGTTCGGACCGGGAAGGCGGGAGAAATCTGCCATTACGTGTCCCCTTGTTGCCGTTCTGGGCTGAGGTTGTGCCTCTGACCGTACAACTACGATCTAAGGAGATGAAAATATGACTCATTGCGAATCTAGCCTCAGACACCAACAAATGGGAAGAAAACAGTCTGAATGGGGCATAGGTTGTGATGAAACGTTGAGGGTCTGTTGTGCATGTCTGCACCGTGTCCACGCCCTCACGTAGAGTGCCGAAGACGACACACAGCCCCGTAACTCTTTCGAGTGACCATCGTTGAGAGTGCGGAGGCGGTTGGAGGAACAAGCGCTCGGACGGGCGGCAGTACCCACTGCCGGGAAAATCGGTCGAGCGTCAACCGCACAGGTGACGATTAGTACCAGCCTGGAGGCTCAAGGTGACGCGCATCAGCTGCGGAGGGCGGCCATGACATCCGTCCTCGTCTGCGACGACTCCCCGCTTGCCCGAGAGGCGCTCCGCCGCGCGGTCGCGACCGTGCCCGGTGTCGAGCGCGTGACCACGGCGGCCAACGGCGAGGAAGTCCTCCGCCGCTGGGGTGCCGACCGTTCGGACCTGATTCTGATGGACGTACGCATGCCCGGTCTGGGCGGCGTCGAGACGGTCCGGCGGCTGCTGTCCGCGGACCCCGGAGCACGCATCATCATGCTCACCGTCGCCGAGGACCTGGACGGCGTGGCGCTCGCCGTCGCCGCCGGTGCCCGCGGCTATCTGCACAAGGACGCCTCGCGTGCCGAACTGCGGGCCACGGTGACGCAGGCACTGGCCGACCCGACCTGGCGGCTCGCGCCGCGCCGGCTCCGCTCGGCCGAGATGGGCGCCGCGCCCACGCTCACCGCGCGCGAGATCCAGGTACTGGAAGGCATGAGCCACGGCCGGTCGAACGCGGAGATCGGACGCGAGCTGTTCCTCTCCGAGGACACGGTGAAGACGCACGCCAGGCGCCTTTTCAAGAAGCTCGGCGCCTCGGACCGCGCGCACGCGGTGGCGCTCGGTTTCCGGTGGGGTCTGGTCCGATAAGTGGGCCTCAGCGGGGGTGAAGAAGTCCCCGCCTACCGCAAGGTGGGCGGGGGTGGCAAAACAGCCCGCCGGGTGCCCGCTGCTCGTTTCGCCGCGGATGCCGCATCCTTGAGGTGTGGAGTTCCTCGGGGACGAGTCGGTCGAGCGGAAGGGGAGGGCGCAGGATATGAGTTCCGGCGCACCTGCTCATAACGCTTCGGTGCACAACAACGGACGCGGTGCCACGGAGAGAGCGGCGCCAAGGCACCATGGTCCGATGCGCGACGACGAGGCGGCTTATGCCCATGGGGTGATTGGTGGTCTCGTCCACCGTGCCGTCGACGGGGACGAGCAGGCCACGCACGACCTGCTCGCCCATGTCCACCCCCTCGCCCTGCGCTACTGCCGCACCCGGCTGTCCCGACTGCCGGGCGACGCGCGGCACTTCGTCGAGGACCTGGCGCAGGAGGTCTGCGTCGCCGTCCTCCTCGCCCTGCCGCGCTATCGCGACACCGGACGCCCGTTCGAGGCGTTCGTCTTCGCGATCGCCGCGCACAAGGTCGCCGACCTCCAGCGTGCCGCGATGCGCCACCCCGGCTCGACAGCCGTTCCCTCGGACGAGATGCCGGAACGCCCCGACGACTCCCTCGGCCCAGAGGAACGCGCGTTGCTGAGCAGCGACGCCGAATGGGCCAAGAAACTCCTGGCCAACCTCCCCGAGAACCAGCGCGAACTGCTCCTGCTGCGCATCGCGGTGGGCCTCACGGCCGAGGAGACGGGCCAGATGTTGGGAATGTCACCCGGAGCGGTGCGTGTTGCCCAGCATCGCGCGCTGAGCCGGCTGCGGGCGCTGGCGGAACAGTAGGGGTCTGGCGCTCAAGGGCCCCTTTGAGAGCCCCCGTCCCGGCTCTCGTATGAACGGCCGGGGCGTCGACTCCGTACGAACAGTCGATTCCGTACGAACATACGAAGCCCCGGGGCAGCCCGCACCGTGGAATTCGGGACCCGTGCTTCCCGTTAGCATGGACATCCGCACCGATCAAGGCCATTTGGGGAAGGTGTCATGACTGCCAACGTCGACGGAGTGCCCGCCAAATTCGCGACCCTCGGGCTCACCTACGACGACGTGCTGCTGCTGCCGGGCGCATCCGAGGTGCTGCCCAACGCGGTCGACACCTCGTCCCGCATCTCCCGCAACGTCCGGGTCAACATCCCGCTGCTCTCCGCGGCGATGGACAAGGTGACCGAGTCGCGCATGGCGATCGCCATGGCCCGGCAGGGCGGGGTCGGTGTGCTGCACCGCAACCTCTCCATCGAGGACCAGGTCAACCAGGTCGACCTCGTGAAGCGCTCCGAGTCCGGCATGGTCACCGACCCGATCACGGTGAACCCGGACGCCACGCTGGCCGAGGCCGACGCGCTCTGTGCCAAGTTCCGCATCAGCGGTGTCCCGGTGACGGACGGCAACGGCAAGCTGCTCGGCATCGTCACCAACCGCGACATGGCCTTCGAGACCGACCGCTCGCGTCAGGTCCGTGAGGTCATGACGCCGATGCCGCTGGTCACCGGCAAGGTCGGCATCTCCGGCAGCGACGCCATGGAGCTGCTGCGCCGCCACAAGATCGAGAAGCTTCCCCTGGTCGACGACTCCGGTCTCCTCAAGGGCCTGATCACGGTCAAGGACTTCGTCAAGGCCGAGAAGTACCCGGGTGCCGCCAAGGACTCCGAGGGCCGGCTGCTGGTCGGCGCGGCCGTCGGCGCCAGCCCCGAGGCGCTGGAACGCGCCCAGGCGCTCGCCGCGGCGGGCGTGGACTTCCTGGTCGTCGACACCTCGCACGGGCACAACAGCAACGCCCTGAGCTGGATGTCGAAGATCAAGTCGAACGTCCACGTCGACGTGATCGGCGGCAACGTCGCCACGCGTGACGGCGCCCAGGCCCTGATCGACGCGGGCGTCGACGGCATCAAGGTCGGCGTCGGCCCCGGCTCCATCTGCACCACCCGCGTGGTCGCCGGCATCGGCGTACCGCAGGTGACCGCCATCTACGAGGCGGCCCTCGCGGCCCGCGCCGCCGGTATCCCCGTCATCGGCGACGGTGGCCTCCAGTACTCCGGCGACATCGGCAAGGCACTCGCCGCCGGCGCCGACTCCGTGATGCTCGGCAGCCTCCTGGCGGGCTGCGAGGAGTCCCCGGGCGAGCTGATGTTCATCAACGGCAAGCAGTTCAAGTCGTACCGCGGCATGGGCTCGCTGGGCGCCATGCAGTCGCGCGGCCAGGCGAAGTCGTACTCCAAGGACCGCTACTTCCAGGCCGACGTCGGCTCCGACGACAAGCTCGTCCCCGAGGGCATCGAGGGCCAGGTGCCCTACCGCGGCCCGCTGGCCGCCGTGCTGCACCAGCTCGTCGGCGGCCTGCGCCAGACGATGGGCTACGTCGGCGCGGCCACCGTCTCCGAGATGGAGTCCAAGGGCCGCTTCGTCCGCATCACGTCGGCGGGGCTCAAGGAGAGCCACCCGCACGACATCCAGATGACGGTCGAGGCGCCCAACTACAGCCGCAAGTAGGCGCGAGCGGTAACCAGGCGGGCGAGGGGCGGTCCCGGAGGTACTCCGGGACCGCCTCCGTCGTGCCCGTCGGGGATACTGGGAGGCGCAGAACCGAAGAGGGAAAGGCCACACACGTGACTGAGATCGAGATCGGGCGCGGCAAGCGCGGCCGTAGGGCGTACGCCTTCGACGACATCGCCGTCGTCCCGAGCCGTCGTACGCGCGACCCGAAGGAGGTCTCGATCGCCTGGCAGATCGACGCCTACCGCTTCGAGCTGCCCTTCCTGGCGGCCCCCATGGACTCGGTCGTCTCCCCGGCCACCGCGATCCGCATCGGTGAGCTGGGCGGCCTCGGAGTCCTGAACCTGGAAGGCCTCTGGACGCGGTACGAGGACCCGCAGCCGCTGCTCGACGAGATCGCCGAGCTGGACGTGGACAACGCGACACGCCGCCTCCAGGAGATCTACGCGGCCCCCATCAAGGAGGAGCTGATCGGCGCGCGCATCAAGGAGGTGCGCGACTCGGGCGTGGTCACCGCCGCCGCGCTCTCCCCGCAGCGCACGGCCCAGTTCTCCAAGGCCGTCGTCGACGCGGGCGTGGACATCTTCGTCATCCGCGGTACGACGGTCTCCGCGGAGCACGTCTCCGGCGCCGCCGAGCCGCTGAACCTGAAGCAGTTCATCTACGAACTGGACGTCCCGGTGATCGTCGGCGGCTGCGCCACGTACACCGCGGCCCTGCACCTGATGCGCACCGGCGCGGCCGGCGTGCTGGTCGGCTTCGGCGGCGGCGCCGCGCACACCACGCGCAACGTGCTGGGCATCCGCGTCCCGATGGCCACCGCGGTCGCCGATGTGGCCGCCGCCCGCCGCGACTACATGGACGAGTCCGGCGGCCGGTACGTGCACGTGATCGCCGACGGCGGCGTCGGCTGGTCCGGCGACCTCCCCAAGGCGATCGCCTGCGGCGCCGACGCGGTCATGATGGGCTCCCCGCTGGCCCGTGCCACGGACGCGCCCGGCAAGGGCCACCACTGGGGCATGGAGGCCGTCAACGAGGAACTGCCGCGCGGCAAGAAGGTCGACCTCGGCACGGTCGGCACGATCGAGGAGGTCCTCGCGGGCCCCTCGCACATCCCCGACGGCTCGATGAACTTCTTCGGCGCCCTGCGCCGCGCGATGGCCACGACTGGGTACAGCGACCTGAAGGAGTTCCAGCGGGTTGAGGTCGCGGTGGCGGACTCGGTGCATCAGCGGTAGTCCGTAGGACGGAATTCGGGGCCCGAAAAGGGGGCCGGTCACCTGCCGAGGTGACCGGCCCCCTTTTGGCTGTCCGGAGTGGGGGCGCGTGGTGCGGGGCGCGGGCGCGCGGTTGCGTTCGGGGTGGATACGGGCTGGTCAGGGGAGGCGCGGGGGCTAGCGTGTGTGTCGGCGCCCCAGATCTCTGGAGCGCCCCCTTCCAGGGACATGGTTCCGGACCCCCGCCCGTCGGGGCCCGGCCCGAGTTCCAGCAAACCGCCCACCGGGTCAACTGGGCGGCATCGCGGAAGGGGGCGCCCATGGGTCGCCACCGCAAGCCCACCCGCTGGGATCGGATCCGTCTTCGGGCGGTCAAGTTCCGGAGGAGGTGTGTCTTGTGGGTTTACGGACGGTGAGCGGCCGCCCCTATGAGATGTAGGGGCGGACACCCGTTATCCGTCCAGGAGCCTGCCGCAGTGACCGCTGCGGTGGGCTCCACTTCTTTGTACGGTACCGGGTTCGCCGTCGGGCGGCCCGGTACCGTTGATGGTGCATCTTGTGGACATACGGAAAGTGAGCGGCCACCCCTACGGAAATTAGGGGCGGACACCCGTGATCCGTTCAGGAGTCCACCGCAGTAAAACGCTTACCCCCTGCGATGGCCTCCACTCCACACGCTACCGACGCAAGCGCCCCCCACGCCACCAGCCCCGGAGGCGTAGCCACCCGCACGCGCCCCCCGTTCACAACCGATGCGCCGCCCCCGTAGGCGTAGCCCCCCGCGTGTCCAGCAGCAACTGCGCCTTCACCGACAGGCCCTGGAGGTCGTACGTGCGGTGCTGCTGGAGGAGGATCGTCAGGTCGGCGTCGGCTGCCGCCTCGTAGAAGGAGTCCGCGCGCGGGACGGGGCGGTCCAGGACGCTCCAGGACGGGACGTGGGGGTCGTGGTAGCTGACGGAGGCGCCCAGTTCCATCAGGCGGATCGCGATCTCCTGGGCGGGGGAGCCCTGTTGGTCGGCGAGGTCGGGCTTGTAGGTGACGCCCAGGAGGAGTACGCGGGCGCCTCGGGCCGACTTGCCGTGCTCGTTCAGGAGCGTGGCCGCGCGCTGGATGACGTACTGGGGCATGTGGTTGTTGACCTGCTGGGCGAGTTCCACCATGCGCAGGGTACGGCCGGAGTGGCCATGGAGGTCCTGGGGGACCGCGTGGCCGCCGACGCCCGGGCCGGGGCGGAAGGCCTGGAAGCCGAACGGCTTGGTCTCCGCGCAGCGGATGACGTCCCAGAGGTCGACGCCAAGGTCGTTGCAGAGGACGGCCATCTCGTTGACGAGGGCGATGTTGACGTGGCGGAAGTTGGTCTCCAGGAGTTGGACCGTTTCCGCTTCACGGGGTCCACGCGCGCGTACCACCTTGTCGGTGAGGCGGCTGTAGAAGGCGGCGGCCGACTCGGTGCAGGCGGGGGTGAGGCCGCCGATGACCTTGGGGGTGTTGGCGGGCGTGAAGTCGCGGTTGCCGGGGTCGACGCGGCTGGGGGAGTAGGCGAGGTGGAAGTCCCGGCCCGCCCGCAGTCCGGAGCCCTCTTCCAGGAGGGGGCGCAGGAACTCCTCCGTCGTGCCCGGCTGTACCGGTGACTCCAGGATCACCGTGGTGTGCGGGCGCAGGCGGGCCGCCAGGGTGCGGGCGGCTGCCTCCACCTGGCTGAGGTCCAGGGTGCCGTCGGCGCCGCGCGGTGTGGGGGCGCAGATGACCGCGGTGCGTACGCGGCCGAGTTCGGCGGGGCCGACGGCTGTCCGGAAGCCTCTGGAGAGCATCCGGCGCAGTTCGGCGGCGGTGAGGGAACCCGCCTCGGGGCCGGTCTTGTACCCCAGGGTGGGGATGCCGGCGGCGACGGCGGCCTGGGCCAGCGGCAGGCCGAGATGTCCGAGTCCGATGACGGCGAGATCTGCGGGCATGCGTGGGCCGTCCTTCCCAGTAGCCGAAGCGGGACAGGTGCGCAAGCCCTGTGGACTGGACGGGCGAGCGCAATGTCAGACTAGGAGTAAATATGACCGATATGCGGGATTGGGTGGGCGAGTTTCCACAGGTGTTTCCGTGGAGGTTGTCCACAGGCTGAGGGCGGGTGGTGGCCGAAGTCGGGCAACCCGGTCAGAATTCGGGCAGGGGGATCAGGGCAGGCGCAGCCGTACGACGGGATGCAGACAGCCGGTCGTACGGACACGGCCGGCGCGACCGACAGCGGGAGGCAGCGATGAGGACAGCGGCACTGGGACCGGCGCAGCGCGACGAGTCACTGGCAGCGATGGCCGAGCGTGAGTTGGACGTGCTGGTCGTGGGCGCGGGCGTGGTCGGCGCGGGCACCGCGCTCGATGCCGTGACCCGCGGTCTGTCCACGGGTCTTGTGGAAGCCCGTGACTGGGCGTCGGGCACGTCGAGCAGGTCCAGCAAGCTCATCCACGGCGGCCTGCGCTATCTGGAGATGCTCGACTTCGCCCTCGTGCGGGAGGCGTTGAAGGAACGCGGGCTGCTGCTTGAGCGGCTCGCACCGCATCTGGTGAAGCCGGTGGCCTTCCTGTATCCGCTGCAGCACAAGGGCTGGGAGCGGCTGTACGCCGGGTCGGGCGTCGCGCTCTACGACGCGATGTCGATGGCCCGCGGGCACGGGCGGGGCCTGCCGACGCACCGCCATCTGAGCCGCCGTCACGCCCTGCGCGTCGCGCCCGCCTTGAAGAAGGACGCGCTGGTCGGAGCGTTGCAGTACTACGACGCGCAGATGGACGACGCCCGTTATGTGGCCACCCTGGTGCGCACGGCCGCCGCGTACGGCGCGAAAGTCGCCAACCGCGCGCGGGTGACCGGCTTTCTGCGGGAGGGCGAGCGGGTGGTCGGCGCCCGGGTCCAGGACGTCGAGGCCGGTGGGGAGTACGAGATCCGCGCCCGCCAGATCGTCAACGCCACGGGCGTGTGGACCGACGACACCCAGGGGATGGTCGGCGAGCGCGGGCAGTTCCACGTCCGGGCGTCCAAGGGCATCCACCTGGTCGTCCCCAAGGACCGGATCCACTCGACGACCGGGCTGATCCTGCGCACCGAGAAGTCCGTGCTGTTCGTGATCCCGTGGGGCAGGCACTGGATCGTCGGGACGACGGACACCGACTGGGACCTCGACAAGGCCCACCCGGCGGCCTCCAGCGCCGACATCGACTATCTGCTGGAACATGTGAACTCGGTGCTCGCCGTGCCGCTGACCAGGGACGACGTCCAGGGCGTGTACGCGGGCCTGCGGCCCCTCCTCGCCGGTGAGTCCGACGCCACCAGCAAGCTGTCGCGCGAGCACACCGTGGCGCATCCGGTGCCGGGCCTCGTGGTCGTGGCGGGCGGCAAGTACACGACGTACCGGGTGATGGCGAAGGACGCCGTCGACGCGGCGGTGCACGGGCTCGACCAGCGGGTCGCCGAGTGCGTGACGGAGGACGTGCCGCTGATCGGGGCCGAGGGCTACCGGGCGCTGTGGAACGCCCGGGCGCGCACCGCCGCGCGCACCGGCCTGCATGTGGTGCGCGTGGAGCATCTGCTGAATCGGTACGGCTCACTGGCGCAGGAGGTTCTCGATCTGATCGCCGCGGACTCCTCGCTCGGCGAGCCCCTGCAGTCGGCGGAGGACTATCTGCGGGCGGAGATCGTGTACGCGGCCTCGCACGAGGGGGCGCGGCATCTCGACGACGTGCTGACGCGGCGGACCCGGATCTCCATCGAGACGTTCGACCGGGGGACGCGCAGTGCCCGCGAGGCGGCGGAGCTGATGGCGCCGGTCCTCGGCTGGGACAAGGACCAGATCGAGCGCGAGGTCCAGCACTACGACAAGCGGGTGGAGGCCGAGCGCGAGTCGCAGCGCCAGCCGGACGACCTGACGGCGGACGCTGCGCGGCTGGGCGCGCCGGACATCGTGCCGCTCTGACGCCGTTTCACGACACTGACCTCGAACCTCTGGGCGTCACTCGAACGAGTGTCGTGAACTGGGATCTTTGTCCGGCACTCGTCCGTTCTACGGGGTGCGGGGGCGGAACTCGGCGACGGGCGGGGCCGGTTCGGGGTCGGGTCCCGCGCTCTTGTCCGTGTTCATTCGGAGGTCGTTCCGAGGTCGTTCGGAAGGTGAGGAGGCACCGACCGCAGGTGGGGCGGTGGAACGCGCGCTTCACACGGTCCCTCTTCCCACAGGCCACCGTCCGTCCCGAGGGGCACCCTGGGCGTCGGCCGGTTGTCGGGTGAGGGACAATGGAGGTTCTGTCAGGGCGGGTTGCATGAGGGGACGCATGTCGGAGGCGGAGCGGGCGGGCGCATCCCGTGAGGACAAGAGTGAGCGTCTCCTCGCCGGGCGGTACCGGCTGGGAGGGGTCCTCGGCCGCGGCGGCATGGGCACCGTCTGGCGCGCGGAGGACGAGACCCTGGGCCGGACCGTCGCCGTCAAGGAGCTGCGGTTCCCGGGGAGCATCGACGAGGAGGAGAAGCGGCGGCTGATCACGCGGACGCTGCGCGAGGCCAAGGCGATCGCGCGGATCCGCAACAACAGCGCCGTGACCGTCTTCGACGTGGTCGAGGAGGACGACCGGCCCTGGATCGTCATGGAACTCGTCGAGGGCAAGTCGCTCGCCGAGGTCATCCGTGAGGACGGGCTCCTTGAGCCGCAGCGCGCGGCCGAGGTGGGCCTCGCGATACTCGACGTGCTCAGGTCCGCGCACCGCGAGGGCATCCTGCACCGCGACGTGAAGCCGTCGAACGTGCTGATGTCGGAGGACGGCCGGGTCGTCCTCACCGACTTCGGTATCGCGCAGGTCGAGGGCGACCCGTCGATCACCTCGACCGGCATGCTCGTCGGCGCGCCCTCCTACATCTCGCCGGAGCGGGCCCGAGGCCACAAGCCCGGCCCGGCGGCCGACCTCTGGTCGCTCGGCGGCCTGTTGTACGCGTCGGTCGAGGGTGTGCCGCCGTACGACAAGGGGTCCGCGATCGCGACGCTGACCGCCGTGATGACGGAGCAGCTGGAGGAGCCGAAGAACGCGGGCCCGCTGAAGGACGTGATCTACGGACTGCTCACCAAGGATCCCGCCAAGCGGCTCGACGACGCCGGTGCGCGCACGATGCTCAACGCGGTGATCCACGCGCCCGAGCCCAAGGAGGCCGAGCAGGAGCCGGCGGACGTCACGAAGGTCGTGCCGTTGCCGCCTGTGCCGGGCAAGGGCAAGCGGGCGGACAAGGGTGCGGAGAGCGGGAGTCCGGCCGACTCGGGCTCCGGGGGCAAGCGGGGCGAGGAGGCCGGCGAGCGGTTCCGTGGGGCGTTCCGGACCGTGAAGAAGGCGGCGGCTGTCGCGGCGGGGGCCGGGGCTGGGGCGGCTGTTCGTACGAAGGGCGCCGACTCCGCCGGGGCCGCCGGTACTTCGGAGTCCGGGGGCGCGGCGGCGGCCGGGCCCGGGACAGGTGCGGGCGTGGGTGCCGCGCCCTCCGGCGGCGCGCCCTCCGGCGGCGCGCCCTCCGGGAGTTCGGCCTCCGGTGGTGCGTCCTCTGGCAGCGCGTCCTCTCGCAGCGCGGTTTCCGGGAGTGCTGCTTCCGCCGGGGTGGCGGGTGAGGCTGCGAAGAGTGGTGGTGCTCAGGGGGCCGTTGTTCCCGGGGCGCGGGACGGCAAGACTCGGGAGGCCGGGGCTCCGGCGGGTAACGCCGGTACCGCGGGGCGGAGTTCGGGGTGGCCTGTCGTGCCGCCGCCGGATCTGCCGCCTCGGCCGGTGCCCAGGGCGCCGATCACCGATGTGGTGCCGAAGCGGACGCTGGTGATCATCGGGGTGGTCATCGCGGTCATCGTGCTCGGCGTGGTGCTGGCCCTCGTGCTCGGGGGCGGCGACTCCGCCGACGATGCTGCCGGCGGCGCGAAGAGCGGTGGCGGCAAGGTGACTTCCTCCGCCTCTGCCTCCGCCGAGACCAAGGAGGACAAGGACGACGGCACCCGTACGGACGGCGGGCAGAGCGCCGACGCCTCGAAGAGCGCCGAGGCGGGGACCGGCTCGGGTACGGGGACGGGCACGGCGAACTCGCCCAGTGCGACGGCGAGTGAGTCCAGTGGTGTCTCGGGTGTGTCCACTTACACGAGTGGGCAGGGGTTCTCCATCGGGTTGCCCACCGGGTGGAAGTTCGAGTCCACAGGGGCCGCGGGCGCCCGGTTCGCGGGGCCCGCCGGGCAGAAACTGCTCGTCGGGTGGACCACTACGCCCAAGTCCGATCCCGTGGCGGACTGGGAGAACCAAGAGCGGTACATGACGCGTTCGCAGTACGACAGGATCCGAATAGCGAAGGTGAACTACCGCGGCTGGAACACGGCCGACTGGGAGTTCACCTATGCGGAGGGCGGGACGACGTACCGGTCGGTGGACCGGGGGTTCGTCGTCAACAGTCAATCCGGGTATGCGCTGATGTACACGGCGAAAGCGTCTAATTGGGGCACCGAGCTGCGCAAGGAGACATGGCGGACGTTCACCGAGACGTTCGAGCCGAAATCGTGATGTGCGCGGTTCCGAGTTGAGGCCGTGAGATCTCGCATCCTCTCTTTGTGACTTGCCTCCGGCACGTATCGTGAGTGGTTGCGGACCGTACGCATCCAGAACGGGACGTATGGCGAACGGAATTGAGCAGCCGACGGCCCGGGGGAGGCATCGTGGAGGAATATGCGGGGCGGGTGCTCGCCGACCGCTATCGCCTGCCGCTGCCGCCGTCCGATGAGTTCGAACTCTCCGAGACCCGGGCCTGGGACACCTACAGCGGGCAGGAAGTCCTGGTCAGGCAGGTGCCGTTGCCCGAGGTCGTCGAGGCCGAGGTGCTCGACTCGGACGGGCTGCCGGACGGGTTCGTAGCACGGGACGGGCGTCGGGCACGAGCGTCCGACACACGGTCCACGGCCACGCGTCGGCCCAGCGATCCGGCCGTACGGCGTGCCATCGAGGCCGCGCAGGCCGCCGCGTCCATCCCCGACCACCCACGGCTCGACCAGGTCTTCGACGTGTTCGCCCAGGGCGGCTCGCTGTGGATAGTGAGTGAACTGGTGCCGGCGCGGTCGCTGGCGTCGTTGCTCGCCGAGAAGCCGCTGACGCCGTACCGCGCGGCCGAGGTCGCCGCCGACGTCCTCATGGCACTGCGCGTGCTGCACGCCCACGGCTGGGTGCACCGCAACATCACCGAGCGCACGGTGCTCGTCTGCGACGACGGGCGCGTGATGCTCACCGGGCTGGCGGCCGGCGCGGCGGAAGAGGCGTTGTGCGGGTACGACCCGGTGCCCGGACGGGACACGTCTGGGGCGGCCGGGGCACCTGAGGGCGCGAAGGCCATAGGGGGCGCGGCAGTTGGCGCTCCGGGGGCCGGTGGCGGCGCGAGGCCGGGTTCGGCGGGCGGTAGTGGCGGGGGCGGAGGGTACGGGCAGTCACCGGCTCCGTTGCCGAGTGGTCCGGGTGCGGCGGGGCGCCAGGGGTTGCCCGGCGGCGGGGGCGGCGTTTCGGGCCACCCCGGCGGGGGCGGCAACTACGGGGCTTCCGGTGGGACGTTCTCCGGGGGTACCGCCGGGGATGTCGAAGCTGCCCGGCGTGCCGCCATCGAGGCGCGGACGGGAGGCGGGGCCGGTCGTCCTGGTGCGGGCGGGGGTTACGGCGTTGCCGGTGGGACGTTCGCCGGGGGTTCCGGAGGGGATCCCGAGGCCGCTCGGCGTGCCGCTGTCGAGGCACGGGGCGGTGGGGCGTCCGGAGCCGGGGGAGGTTACGGAATTCCCGGGGGGACGTTCGCCGGGGATGCCGCCGGGGATCCCGAGGCTGCCCGGCGTGCCGCCATCGAGGCGCGGGCCGGTGGCGGGGTGCCCGGACCCGGTGCCGAGGGGAGCGACGGAGGCTCCGCCGGGGGCGAGCGGCGGGCGTTGGAGACCGGCGGTGACATTCGCGCGGCGCGGGCCGGGGCGATCGCCGCGTACCGGGCGGGGGCGCGGGCCGCGGCCCGGGTCCAGGAGGCCGAGCAGAGCGGGCGTACCGCGCTGCCCGGTGCCCGGCCGTCGATCGAGGCGGGCGGCGCCGGTGGCGGTGCGCACGGCACCGGTGTGGAGCGTGGCCCGGCCACTCCGCCTCCGGGACAGATCGCCGACCCCTACGGCGTGCGTACGCCGGCCGCCTGGAACGGTGGCATCGCCCCCGCGACCGGGATTCCCGGTCAGGCCGGGCACGCCGGACAGGCACGCAGCGCGCTCCCCGCCGCAGCGAACGGCGCCGTGACGAGCGGGGCCGACAGCGTTCCGCATCAGCAACAACACCGGCAGCCCTGGCCGCCGACTCACGCTCAGCCCCAGGACGCGCCCCAGGACATGCCCCGGGACCAGGTCCCGCCCGCCGATCGTGTCCCCGGCCGGACCCCGGGCCGCTGGGACGACGTGGTTGCCCCCGGTGTTCCCCGGCGTGGGCCCGCGACCCCGCTGGCCGCAGAGCGGGCACGGCAGGCGCGGATGGCTCTCGTCGGGGCGGTGACCGAGCGGTGGGCGCCCGAGCAGGCCGGTCCCGTGCACGAGAACTGGCAGCTGGCCCCGCCCATCGGTCCCGCGACCGACCTGTGGGCGCTCGGCGCGCTGCTCTTCAGGGCCGTACAGGGCCATGCGCCCTACCCCGAGGAGTCGACGGCCGAACTGGTGCAGCTGGTGTGCGCCGAGCCGCCCGCCTTCGCCGAGGAGTGCGGACCGCTCAGGCCCGTCGTGGAGTCGCTGCTGCGTCAGGACCCCACCGAGCGGCTCGACTTCGAGGAGCTGAACGGCTGGCTGCGTTCCCTCGTCCGGTCGGCGCCGGAGCCCGAGGCCGGTCTGTACACCGTCGCCGCGCCGCCCACCGATCCGCGCCGGCTGCCGATCGTACGGCGCCGGGGCGAGCTGGTGCGCAGGCGCCGGGCAGGGCTGCCCGCGACCGGACCGCACGGCCGGCACAAGCGGGGCAGGCAGGAGAAGCGGGCGCCGCGCAGACTGGGCCGTAACCTGCTCGTCCTGATACTGCTCGTGCTGGCCGCGGCGATCGCGTACGCCATGTTCTTCATGCCGAAGGCCAAGAGCAGCGGGGATCAGGACGGGGAGCGGACCGGTTCCGCCGGAGAGGTGAGCACGGCGCCGGAGCAGTCGGCCGAGAACCCGGACGCGAGCAGCGAACCGCGGCCCGAGCAGACCTCGCCCGGCGGCGGGAACGGCAACAGCGCCTCCCCGTCGGCCGGTTCGTCCGAGACGGAGACGACCACCGGGCCCGATGTCGCGGCCGGCTTCACCGTGCGTACCGACCCCGAGGGCTTCCGGGTCGCCGTCGCCAACGGCTGGGACCGGGCGGCGAAGAACGGGCGCGGCCAAGTCGTCTACTCGCACGGCGCATTCGAGCTGATCGTCGTACCGGGCCGGGACACCACGCAGCAGTACGGCGCCGATCCGATGGCGTACCAGCGGGAGCGGGAGTACGAGCTGCAGCCGTTCCGCGACTCGACCTGGGCCACGTCCAGTGGGATGCGGACCATCGAGGTGGGCGGACGGACCATGGCCGAGGGACAGTTCACCTGGCAGAACAGCTCCGGCAGCGAGGTGTTCGTACGCAATCTCGCGATAGTCGTCGACGGGCGGTACCACGTGGTCCAGGTGCGTGGGCCGGAGGCCGAGCGGGACGAGGTGACGCGCCTGTACGAACAGGCGGCGGCCACCTATCAGTTCACCGGCTGACCCCAACGGGCCATCTGCCGACCTCGGGGGCAGGCCGGGCGGGCAGAACCGTCACAGTGCTGTCCCCGTAGGCACCCCTGCGGTTCCCTCCGGCGAGGGGGCTCCTTAGTCTTGCCCCTGTCAAGACCATTGCGGGGAAACGTGAATGAGATGCAGGGCCTGCTCCTCGCGGGCCGCTACCGGCTCGTCGACGTCATCGGCAGCGGCGGCATGGGCCGGGTGTGGCGTGCGCACGACGAGCTGCTGCACCGTGCCGTCGCCGTCAAGGAACTGACGGCCGCGCTGTACGTGTCCGAGAGCGAGAAGGCCGTCCTGCTCGCCCGGACCCGGGCCGAGGCGCGCGCGGCGGCGCGGATCAACCACTCCGCCGTCGTCACCCTGCACGACGTACTCGACCACGACGGCCGGCCGTGGATCGTGATGGAACTCGTCGAGGGCCACTCGCTGGCCGACGCGGTCAAGGAGGCCGGACGGATCGAGCCGCGCGAGGCCGCGCGGGTCGGCCTGTGGGTGCTGCGCGCGCTGACCGCCGCGCACGCCGCCGGCGTACTGCACCGGGACATCAAGCCCGGCAACGTCCTGCTCTCCCAGGACGGCCGGGTCCTGCTCACCGACTTCGGCATCGCCCAGGTCGAGGGGGACACGACCATCACGCGTACGGGAGAGATCGTCGGCTCGGTCGACTACCTCGCCCCCGAGCGGCTGCGTGGCGAGGACCCGGGACCCTCCTCCGACCTGTGGGCGCTCGGCGCCACGCTGTACACGGCCGTCGAGGGCCGCTCCCCGTTCCGCCGCACCTCCCCGCTGACCACCATGCAGGCGGTGGTCGAGGACGAGGCCGACGAGCTGCGGTACGCCGGTCCGCTCGCGCCCGTCATCACGGCCCTGCTCCTCAAGGATCCCGCCGTACGGCCCGGAGCGGCCGAGGCCGAACAGATGCTCGCGGAGGCGGCGGAGGGGCGACGGCCCCGCGCGGCCGAGCAGTACGTGCCGACGCTTCACACGGGGGCGATGCGGACGACTGCGGAGGGGGAGGTCGGGACCTTCCGGATGGGCGGGGCCGTGGTCGGCTCCCCCACGCCGGTCCAGGGGACCTTCGGTCCGGTCGTCGGGTCGGCTCAGGTGGGGTCTGCCGCTCCGGCCGGGCCGCGCCGCCGGGGGCGTACGGTCGCCCTCGTCGCCGCGCTGGTCGTGCTCGTCGGCGGGGGTGGGGCGTTCGGGCTGCACCAGTGGAACTCCGGTTCGAAGAACGCCGGTTCGGCCGTCTCGGCCTCGCCGTCCGCCACGGCCTCCGGCTCTCCTTCCGCTACAGCGAGTGCGAGTGGGCAGTCCTCCGCCGTGCCGGGCACCGTGCCCAAGGACTGGGTGCGGGTCGACGATCCGGCCGGTTTCAGTCTCTCGCTGCCCGAGGGTTGGACGCGGACGGAGGCGAACGGGCAGATCGACTACTCGCCCGACGGCGGGGAGCACTTCCTCCGGATAGCCATCGACGAGGACACCGACTTCGACGACCCCTACCTCCACCAACTCGACCTGGAACAGCAGCTCCAGAAACTCAGCGCGTACAAGAGAGTCAGCCTGGAGTCGAACGTGTACCGCGACCGCAAGGGTTCGCTCTGGGACTTCACCTGGACCGCGCTGGCGAAGGACGGGGGGTTCCCGGGGCCGCGGCGGGCCATCGAGCAGGCGTATCTCGGCCGCGACGGCGCCGAGTACCTGCTCTACATGTCCTCTCCGGCGGCCGACTGGGCGACCGCGCGCGAGCAGTTCAGCGCGGTGCTGCGGGGCTGGCGGCCGAAGGTCGGCTGACACCGCCGCGCATACGGCACGCCTGGTAGGGCGGTTGTCGGTCATCCGCCGCTCGGCGCCCCGGAGTCCTGTCCTCCGGTGCGGCATGATGAGGCTCATGGGGACCGAGGGGGACAGCTTCCGTGTGATCGCCGGGCGGTACCGCCTGGAGGCCAGGCTCGGCCGGGGCGGCATGGGCGTCGTCTGGCGGGCGACCGACCAGCTGCTCGAACGGCGGGTCGCGGTCAAGGAGTTGACGCAGGACACCTCCCTCTCGGCGGACGAGGCCCGGCAGCGGCGCGACCGCACCCTGCGCGAGGCGCGCGCGGTCGCCCAGCTGCACCACCCGCACATCATCGTCGTCCACGATGTCGTCGAGGAGGACGAACGCCCGTACATCGTCATGGAGCTGATCGACGGCGGCTCGCTCGCCGACCGGATCTCCGGGGACGGTCCCGTCGACGCCGACGAGGCCGCCCGGATCGGCATCGCCCTGCTCGGCGCCCTGGGCGCGGCCCATGCCGCCGGTGTTCTGCACCGGGACATCAAGCCCGCGAACGTCCTCATGGAGGACGGCACCGACCGGATCGTCCTCACCGACTTCGGGATCGCCCAGGTCGCGGGCGCGACCACCCTCACCGAGAGTGGCTCCTTCGTCGGCTCGCCCGAGTACACCGCGCCCGAGCGGATGTCCGGGACCAGGACCGGGCCGGAGTCCGACCTGTGGTCGCTCGGCGCGCTGATCTGTACGGCGCTGAGCGGTGAATCGCCGTTCCGGCGCGACTCGTTGGGCGGCATCCTGCACGCCGTCGTGATCGACGAGGTACGGCCACCGGCCCAGGCCGCGCCACTCCTGCCCGTCGTACGGGGGCTCCTGGAGCGCGATCCCGAGCGACGGCTCGACGCGGCACAGGCGGAACGGATGCTGCGGGCGTTCCGGGCGACCGGGCGTACGCCGAAGCTGTCGGCCGGGTACTCGCCGGCCCGGCAGCAGGACCGGCGGGGCGAGGACTCCGGCGGGAGACAGGCGCCGACGCCGTCACCTCGCACTCTCTCCCTGCGGCGCCCTTCATCGCGTACCCCATCCCCTCGTACCTCTTCTTCTCGTACGCCGGATCAGGCGTCGCGGCCTTCCGGGCGGGCCGTGCTCATCGCCGCGGTGCTTGTCGCGGCGCTGGCCGGGGCAGGGGTGTCCGCGGCGGCACTGCTGATGAACTCGGGGGACGGCGAGGGTGGGAGGCCGGGGAGCACGGCGACGGTGTCGGGGGCGACGGAGGTGTCGCCCAGCACGATCGGGCCCTCTCCCTCCGGTAGCCCTCCCCCCAGTAGCCCTTCCTCCCGGACCGCTCCCTCCGGCTACCGCCTCGCCCACGACCCACGCGGCTTCGCGCTCGCCGTGCCGGACGGTTTCACGCGGACCGAGCAGAAGGACCGGGTCTTCTATCTCTCACCGGGGGAGACCTTCCGGCTCGGGATCAGGGTCGTCGACCCCCAACCGGGCGGCCCGCTCGGGGTGATGCAGCGGGCGCACGCCAACGGGCCCTCCTCGAACCCCGGTTACCGCGACGGACGGGTCACCGAGACCGTGCACGGCCAACAGGCCGCCGCGCTCTGGGAGTTCACCTGGGACGGCTTCAGCACGACCGAGGGGCCACGCCACACCTACGACCTGTGCTGGGAGGAGGGCGGGCGGATGTACGACGTATGGGTGTCGGCGCCCGTCGGCAAGGTGCGGGAGGCGAAGGAGTATTTCGACGTCGCCCTGGACACGTTCGCCAATTAGCGGAGAACGCGGCGATTCAGGAGACCGGGAACCGCCCTGAGAAGTCCCGCTTTCCCGGTCCTCCCCACGCGCAGTGCGAACCCGCCCTCCGGCCGGAAAACCGGCTTCGCGTACCAAAGTCCGCTTCGCCGCCACCACTTGGCCGCACCCAGTTTCTTCGGCGGCTGCGGCAGCGGCAACGCCCTTTCCCCGAGCCGGAGTTCGCCGCTCCACACGCCGGGCGCCAGCTCGGCGACGGGTATGTGGACGGTGAACTGCTCGCCGTGCGGGGGCCGTACGGCGGGGAAGACGGCCGTGGCATCCGGCTCGTCCTCGTTGGTGAGGTGTACGGTCAGCGCCCCGCGCGGGCATGCGCCGAGTGTGCAGCGGCCGGTGACCAGCAGCTCGGTGGGACGGCCGGCGTGCCAGCGGACGGCTCCGAAGGTGAGCCGCTTCAGCACCGGGTGCTTCCGCTCGCCGAGGTCGATCGTGTAGTTGCCGTACGGGACGGTCGTGTAGAGGGTGACAGCGCGCCGACCTTGTACGGTCTCCGTGATCCGCACGTCGGGACGGCCCGCCAGCCGCTCGGCCCGTCTGCTGCCTATGCGTACCTCGCGCGTGAGCCCCTGGGCGCCGACGGCCAGCGAGATGTCCCACAACCCGTCGTCGAGGGGCGAACCGTCGGCGAGGGTGTCGATGTCGAAGGCGGCCTCGAACCCGGCCTTCTCGTAGGCGTATCTGCCCTCGTCCTCGTCGGCGCCGAGGTGCGGGGACGCGGTGTGCGTGACGGGCAGCCGGTACTCCGTTCCCGTCTCCCTTTCGCGCACGACCAGTTCGGTGGTGACGTCGTGCGTCTCCACCCGGTGCAGATAGGCATATCCGGCCAATCGCACCCGGGTGCCGCGGAGTTCGGCCCGCGAGACGTAATGTCTTATCTCTATTTCGTCCGTTCTGTGTGTTTCGCGCTGTCTCGGGGCATCCGTTTCGGGCACGGTCATCGTCACGTTCTCCAAAAGTGCGAGGGGCCGAATGCGAAGGGCGAAATGTGGAGGGTGAAGTGCGAATGCGTGCGCCGTTTCGGATATGCGTGGCGACTGAGTGGTGAAGATACCGTGACCCGATCGTGTCTTCAAGGAAAGTCCACCGTGATCATCCTGTTCAGCGGGGGGCTGGGTATGGGGAGATCACGAACTCTGCTAAAACGTCGACATGGACATGGGTAGCGGCGTGGGCATCGAGCTGTTCGGGCGTGCGCATGCCCGGCAGCGCTGGGCGGCGCGCGGGGCGCTCGGGGCCGCGGGGCTGGCCGTGCTGCTGCCGATCGGATACGCGGGCATGGGCAGCCTGTTGCTCGGCGTGGTCGGCGTCGGCGGGGCCGTGCTCACCGCCTCCGGCCTGTGGTGGGCGCTCGCCCGGCGCGGCCTCGTACGGGGTGTGGGGGCGGTGCTCGCCGTGGCCACCCCGATCGCTGTCGTCGCCCTCTTCGCCACCGCCAATCTGCTGGGGCCCGCGCTCGCCTCCATCGTCCTGTGGTGCGTCGCCGTGTGGGCCGGGAAATTCGCGCTGAGCAGCACCAAGTCCCATGTCGTGCCGGTCCGTGAGTACGAGGTGCCGGCGCCCGGCCGGCCCTTCCTCCTCATGAACCCGCGCTCCGGCGGCGGCAAGGTCGAGCGCTTCCGGCTGCGCGAGAAGGCGGAGCGGCTCGGCGCCCGCGTCCACCTGCTCGACCCCGACAAACCCGAACCCGAGGACGTCGTCGCCCTGGCCCGGCAGGCGGTCGCGGCCGGCGCGGATCTGCTCGGCGTGGCCGGCGGCGACGGCACCCAGGCCCTCGTCGCGGGCGTCGCCGCCGAACACGGCCTGCCCTTCCTGGTCGTGTCCGCCGGTACGCGCAACCACTTCGCCATGGACCTCGGCCTCGACCGCGACGACCCGGCGACCTGCCTCGACGCCCTCACGGACGCGGGCGGCGTGGAGCTGCGCGTGGACCTCGGCTTCCTCGACACCCACGTGGGCGGTACGGCGGACAGCCGCCCCTTCGTCAACAACGCCTCCTTCGGCGCGTACGCCTCGATCGTGCAGAGCCCCGCCTACCGCGACGACAAGGTCGGCACCACCCTGGGCCTGCTGCCCGAGCTGCTCACCTTCGAGCGCGGCGCGACGCTGACCGCACGGGCGTACCCGCAGACGGAGACGCACGACGGGGAGACCACCGTCCACGCACCGCAGGCCCTGCTCGTCAGCAACAACCGCTACCGCATGGACGACCTGGCCGGCCTCGGCCGCCGCGAGCGTCTGGACGCCGGTGTCCTCGGCGTGCTCGGCATCAAGGTCGAGGACGCCGCCCAGGCCGCCGAACTGCTCCTCGGCCGGTACGCCACCGGCTTGACCGTCGTCACCGCCCGCGAGGTCGTCGTCGAGGCCGACCTGCCCGAGATCGAGGTCGGCCTCGACGGCGAGGCCCTCGTCCTGCCCACCCCCGTCCGCTGCCGCGTCGAACCGGGCGCTCTGCGCGTCCGCGTCCCCCGGGGCCGGCCCGGCGTTCCCGCGCCGACGCCACCCATGGACTGGCGCCGGCTGCGCAAACTGGCGGCGACGGTCGGACGTACGGCACTGCCCCGCCGTACGACGGACGCCCTGAACCGGCGTCGACAAGCGTCGTCCCCGCAGGGTAGGGATGGGGCATGAGCAATGGCGGGGACGGCGGAGGGAACAGGGGCACGGACCGGGGGAGCAAGGGTGACGAGGGGCGACTGGTCGGCGGCCGGTACCGGCTGACCGAGCGCATCGGCTCCGGCGGCATGGGCACCGTGTGGCGGGCCCAGGACGAACTCGTCGAGCGTGAGGTCGCCGTCAAGCAGCCGAGGCTGCCAGGGGACCCGCAGGACGCCGCCCATCAGCGGATCGCCCACCGCCTCCACCGCGAGGCACGGGCCGCCGCGCGCGTCGACCATCCCTCCGCCGTCTCCGTCCACGATGTCGTCGTCGAGGACGGACTCCCCTGGATCGTCATGGAGTTGGTGCGCGGCGAGTCCCTGCACGAGGTGCTCCAACGTGGTGCCATCGAGCCCGCCGAGTCCGCGCGCATCGGCCTCGCCGTGGTCGGCGCACTGCGCGCCGCGCACTCCGTCGGGATCGTCCACCGGGACGTGAAACCCGCCAACGTCCTGCTCGGGCAGCACGGCCGGGTCGTCCTCACCGACTTCGGCATCGCCCACATCATGGGCGAGGAATCCCTCACGATGAGCGGGGAGTTCGTCGGCTCCCTCGAGTTCATCGCCCCCGAGCGCATGTCGGGCCGGGGCGCGGGTCCGTCCTCCGACCTGTGGTCGCTCGGCGTACTCCTCTACGCGGCCGTCGAGGGCTGGTCCCCCTTCCGCCGTACGACCCTGGAGTCCACGCTCGCCGCGATCCTCGCCGCCGAGACGCCCCAGCCCCAACAGGCGGGCCCGCTCGGCCCGTTGCTCGTCCGGCTGCTGGTGAAGGACCCCGCCGAGCGACCCGACGCGGACGAGGTCACGGCGGCCCTGGAGGCGGTGGCGAAGGGCTGGCCGCTGCCGAAGGCGCCGGAGCGCGGGGAGTTGACGGTGGCTCAGGAGCCGTCCGGGATAAGGGAGTTCGCGGACGACGCCGGAACGGTGCGGTTGCGGGGGGACAGCGCTTCAGCCGAGTCCGAGTCCGAGTCCGAGTCCGTGCCTAAGCCCGTGCCCGAGACACCGGTGCCTGGCACGCCCGTACCAGGCGCACCCGTACTCGAGCCCTCCCCCGAGACCCGCGCCACCTCGTTGCCCGCCCCGAAGCCCGCGCGGCGTCGGCGTCGGCTGCGGGTGGCCCTCGCGGTCCTGGCCGGGGCTGTCGTTCTCGTGGGCGTGGGCATGGTGTTCGAGGGCACGATCGTCGAGACCAGTGACGGGGACGCGGCGGTCGCGGGGGCGCCCGGCACCCCGTCCGTCGTGCCGCCTGCCGTACCCACCACCGTCCCCGCGCCCACCGAGGCCCTCCCCACCCTCACCAGCTGGCTGGCCCACGAGGAGAAGGACCTGCGGGCGGTGCTCGCCCTGCCCCGCCAGTACGTCCGCTTCCACGAGCAGGGCGACGCCGACGACCAGCCCCGGATGGCGCTCTACGACAACGACGAGGTCATCCAGGTCCGCCTCACCATGTGGGACAGAGCGCCCAGCTCTCCCATGGGCCGGGCGAAGGAGTCCGCCGAGATCTGGGCGGGGTACGGAGAGTCGACCACCCAGTACACCAACACGACCGTCGACGGCTACGAGGCAGTGCAGGCCGACACGACGTACGAGACCGAGGGCAGGCTCGTCCGGGTCATGCAGGTCATGATCCTGACCGACGACAGCCGGCTGTACGAGCTGCGCGTCGACATGCCCAAGGGAACACCGGACGAGAAGCGGGGCACCGAGGTCTTCAAGGGGGCGCGCGACCAGCTCGCGATCGAGAAGTAGCGCCTCCCGGTGGAGGAGAAGTGATGCAGATCGCTGCCCTGCCGCCGCACTTCGGGTGCACACGCGACGCCCAACGCCCTGATCAGCGGATTCGTTGCCAGTGCTCACTGGCGGCATGCCGGTGAGAGCCGGCGGCTTGTGCGTAGACGGTGAATCCGGGTTACCCATGGGTACCCAAAGGCTCCGAGCCGTCATACCCTGCGGCTCATGACGGACTCGCAGGCCCCGGTAAAGCCCGGCACCGACGCCCCCACCGGTACGAACCCCCTGGCCCCCTCGCCCACAGGCGCCCGCACCGCCGCGGACGTGGTCACGCCCGAGCTGATCGCCCAGCTCACCAAGGGTGTCGTCGGCTCAGGCCGCACCGCCAACCACACCCCGTTCACCGGCGAGAAGCTGGCCGACCTGCCCGAGTCCACCCCCGAGGACGTGGAGAAGGCGTACGAGCGCGCCCGCGCCGCGCAGGCCGTCTGGGAGCAGACCCCGGTACGGCAGCGCGCCGCCGTGCTGCTCCGCTTCCACGACCTGGTGCTGGCCCGCCAGGCCGAGGTCCTCGACCTCATCCAGCTGGAGACCGGTAAGGCCCGCCTGCACGCCCACGAGGAGGTCCAGGCCGTCGCCGTGGCCGCCCGTCACTACGGCCGCATGGCACCCCGCTATCTGAAGCCGAAGCGGCACGCGGGCGCGATGCCCACCCTCACCAAGGTCACCGAACTGCGCCACCCGCGTGGGGTGGTGGGCCAGATCGCACCCTGGAACTACCCGCTGGAACTGTCCGTCGGCGACGCGATCCCGGCCTTCGTCGCGGGCAACGCGGTCGTGATGAAGCCGGACACGGAGACCTGCCTGACGGCCCTGTGGGCCCGGGACCTGCTCATCGAGGCCGGGCTGCCCGCCGATGTCTTCCAGGTCGTCCTCGGCGAGGGCCCGGTCGTCGGCCCCGAGGTCGTCAAGCACGCCGACTACGTCTCCTTCACCGGCTCCACCCGCACCGGCCGCGAGGTCGCGCAGGGCGCCGCCGCGCGTCTGGTCGGGGTGTCGCTCGAACTCGGCGGCAAGAACGCCATGTTGGTCCTGGAGGACGCCGACATCGAGAAGGCGGCGGCGGGCGCGGTCCGGGCCTGCTTCTCCTCCGCCGGCCAACTCTGCATCTCCATCGAGCGGTTGTACGTCCACGAGTCGATCGCGGACGCGTTCGTCGAGCGTTTCGTCGCCCGTACGAAGGCGATGCGGCTCGGCAAGTCCCTCGCGTACGGCGCCGACATGGGCTCGCTGGTCGGCGAACGCCAGCTGGAGACGGTGACGAAGCACGTCGACGAGGCGGTCGCCAAGGGCGCGAAGGTCCTCGCGGGCGGCACGGCCCGCCCGGACATCGGCCCCTACTTCTACGAGCCGACCATCCTCGACGGCGTCGAGACCCCGATGGCCGTCTGCTCGGAGGAGACCTTCGGCCCGGTCGTCTCCATCTACCGCTTCAAGACGGACGACGAGGCGGTGGCGCTCGCCAACTCCACGCCGTACGGCCTGAATTCCTCGGTCTGGACGAAGAGCGCCACCCGTGGCCGCGCCGTCGCGGCCCGCGTCCGCTGCGGCACGGTCAACGTCAACGAGGGCTACGCGTCCGCGTACGGCAGCGTCCAGTCACCCATGGGCGGCATGAAGGACTCCGGCCTCGGCCGCCGCCACGGCTCCGAGGGCATCCTCAAGTACACCGAGGCCCAGACGATCGCCCAACAGCGCCTGCTGCCGATGGCCCCGGCACTGGGCATGGACGACGAGAAGTACGCGGAGTTCATGAGCAGGAGTCTGAGGGTGATGAAGGCACTGAGGCTGCGGTAGCCAACCTAGGGGCGCGGGGAACTGCGCGAGCAACCACAGAGCACCCGCACTGCACACTCAAAGGGGAGAAGGCAAGTGCCAAAGGAAGCTTACGACTTCGACGTGCTCGTCGTCGGCTCCGGCTTCGGCGGCTCGGTAACCGCCCTGCGCCTCACGGAAAAGGGCTACAACGTGGGCGTCCTGGAGGCAGGCCGCCGCTTCACGCGCGACACGCTCCCCCGGAACTCCTGGGACCTCAAGAACTACCTCTGGGCCCCCCGCCTCGGCATGTACGGCATCCAGCGCATCCACCTGCTGGGCAACGTCATGGTCCTGGCGGGCGCAGGCGTCGGCGGCGGTTCCCTCAACTACGCCAACACCCTCTACGTACCGCCGAAGCCGTTCTTCGACGACCCCCAGTGGCGTGACATCACGGACTGGCAGGCGGAGTTGAGCCCGTACTACGACCAGGCCCGCCGCATGCTCGGCGTACGGCTCAACCCGACGATGACCCCGTCGGACGTCCACCTCAAGGCGGCGGCCGAGCGGATGGGCGTGGGCGACACCTTCCACCTCGCGCCGGTGGGCGTCTTCTTCGGCGACGGCGAGGACGCGGCGGGCGGGGTGAAGGCGGCGCCGGGGGAGCAGGCCCCGGACCCCTACTTCGGCGGCGCCGGACCCGCGCGCAAGGCGTGCACCGAGTGCGGTGAGTGCATGACGGGCTGCCGGCACGGCGCGAAGAACACCCTCAACGAGAACTACCTCTACCTGGCCGAGAAGGCGGGCGCGGTCGTCCACCCCCTGACGACGGTCGTGTCCGTCACGGACGACTCACGCGGCGGCTACGCGGTCGCCACGCTCCCGACGGACGCGAAGAGGAAGAGCGGGGGCCGTACGTACACAGCCCGGCGCGTGGTCCTGGCCGCCGGCACCTACGGCACCCAGACCCTCCTCCACCGCATGAAGGCGGGCGGCCAACTCCCGTACCTCTCCGAGCGGTTGGGCGAGTTGACCCGTACCAACTCGGAGGCGCTGGTCGGCGCCCAGACCGACAACCGCCGCTACCGCAAGGTGACGGGCGAGACGAAGGTCGACTTCACGCGCGGAGTCGCGATCACGTCCTCGATCCACCCCGACGAGAACACCCACATCGAACCCGTCCGCTATGGCAAGGGCTCGAACTCGATGGGCGGCCTGTCGATCCTCCAGGTCCCGTACGCGGAAGGGTCGTCGAGGGTCCTGGGCTGGCTGGCGAACGCGGCCCGCCACCCTCTCCTGGTCCTGCGCTCGATCTCCAACCGCCAGTGGTCGGAGCGGACCATCATCGGCCTGGTGATGCAGTCCCTGGACAACTCCCTCACCACCTATCTGAAGCCGAAGGGCGCGGGCAAAGGCCTGTTGACGGCCCGTCAGGGCCACGGCGCTCCCAACCCCAAGCAGATCAGGGCCGCGACGGAGAGCGCCTCCGCGATCGCCGCCGAGATCAACGGCTTCGCCGGCAGCAACGTCGGCGAACTGATGGGCATGCCGCTGACCGCCCACTTCCTCGGCGGCTGTCCGATCGGCGACTCACGCGAGACGGGCGTGATCGACCCGTACCACCGCCTCTACGGCCACCCGGGCATCTCGGTGGTCGACGGCGCCGCGGTCTCCGCGAACCTGGGCGTCAACCCCTCCCTCACGATCACCGCCCAGGCCGAACGCGCGATGTCGTACTGGCCGAACAACGGCGAGGCCGACCCGCGTCCGGCTCAGGGCGCCGCGTACGAGCGTCTGCAGGCGGTCGAGCCGAAGGCACCGGCGGTCCCGGCGGAGGCGTTCGGCGCGCTGCGGCTGCCGTTCCTGGGGATACCGGCGGTGCCGAAGAAGGCTCTGTAGAGCAAAGAGGTCGAAGAAGGCTCACAGAGCAAAAGAGAAGGACCCGCACCCCCCTCCGAGTGCAGGTCCTTCTCTTGTTCTTGCCGGAGGCCTACGCCTCCGTGCCCGCCTTACGACGACGCATCGCGAACACCGCACCCGCACCGGCGACGACGGCGACCCCGCCGACGAGGCCGATCATCGGCAGGGCGGAACTGGAGCCGGTGTCGGCGAGGTTGCCGGTCGGCAGCTCGGAGACGTTGCCCTGGGGCTTCTTGACCGAGTCCTTGGAGCCGCCGTCGCTCGGCGTGGCCGAACCCGGGTCGGTGTTCGAGGAACCGGCCTTCAGTACCTGGAAGTCGTACTGTGCCCAGCCCTCGGCGATGCAGTCCTGGCCGTCGACGTTGTCGATGTAGGCGCCGGAGCCGAAGGAGTAGGCGTCGCCCGCGGGGGCCTGCTTGTCGATGCTGACGCGCAGGTCGACGGACTGGCTCGCCTTGGCCTTCAGCTTCTCGACGTAGAAGAAGTAGTCGCCGGCCCACTCGTCGTCGCCGATGCGGTCCCAGGTGCCGGTCTCGGGGTTCTTGAACTCCAGGTCGACGTACGGGCTGAGGAACTTCGCCTCGTCCAGCTCGTAGTTCTCGATCTCGGCGTAGAAGGCGACGCCCTTGAGGTCGACCGTCGAGTCGTTGGTGACGACCAGCTTGAAGGCGTGGAAGCCGTCGCCCGCGACGATCTTGCCCGGCAGGCCCTTGATGTCGGCGGACACCTGGGCGTTGCTGTAGTTCTCGTCGAGGTCCTCGCAGAACGGGACGTCCGGGTCCGTCGGGTCCTCGCTCGGCTCGGCGGAGACCGAGGGGGAGGCGGAGTCGGACGGGGAGGCCGAGGTGGAGTCGCTCGGGCTCGCGCTCGCGCTCGTGGAGGCGGTGGAGGACGCCGTGTCGGACGGCAGGCCGGTGTCGGAGGGCGCGGGGTCCGAGGGTGTCGCCGACGTGCTGTAGCTCGGGGTCTCCGAGGGGGTCTCCGTGACGGCCGGCGGCTCGCTCGGCGTGGCCGAGGTCGACTCGTCGGCGAACGCGACGGGCGCGGACAGCAGCGCCAGCGGGGCTATGACAGCCGTCACCGCTGCTGCGGCCATGGCTCGGCGAAGCTTCATGAAGACCTCACGACCTCGAAACGTCCAGATGCGGGGCACGGATGTGACCCCTGGTTCTGAACGTGTGACATGCGGCCGCTGTGAATGGTTGCTCTTCACTCACGCGAAATTTATGTGTGCTGGGTCACATGTGTCGTGGATCTTGTGGGTGCCCGGGCATGGCAAAGGGCCCCGCGGGACGGAGCCGCGGGGCCCTTCTCCGTCAGCACCGGCGTCAGGGCAGCGCCGGTGCCTGGGGGAGCGGCGCCGGGGGGTTGCGCCGCGTTATTGGTCTGTGTCCACCGGTCGGCGCCCCGGCGTACGGGGGGCGCACACCCGGTCTGGACCAATGGCAGTCAGTGGTCACACGTCAATGCGGTTGTCTGCTACGGGACTTGGGGTCGCTCTTGCATCGTGCTGGAAGGCCGTCGACTACGCAACCTTTTGACCCAGCCTTGTACTTTTTGACCTTGGCCCAGGCTCCGGCTGCCCTGGCCTTGAACTTTGCCGGCCGACTCCGGGCGTCCCCGGAGCCGACCGTTCTCGGGGGTGACCGGGCTGCTGTCCCCTGCCGTCCGGTCACAACCCTGGAGCCACGCGTGGTTTGTGCGGGCCCGCCCCTGGCTGGCACGGACACCGGTACCAACGAAGAGTCCGTACGACGGTCACGCGCCGGACGGGTGAGACGGCGCCCGAACTCACATACGACCTCAGATCCGGCCCCGGCACAGCTCCAGCAAGGTCATCGCGAGCGAGGTGCCGGGCTTGCCCAGCGCGTCCCGGTAGTGGCTGAGGATCTCCATCTCCCGGGACAGGTTCACGCGCCGCCCGCCGGAGGAGATACGCGCCTCCTGGACGACCGCGGACACGGCCATCCGTTCCTGGACGAGACCGATGATCCGGTCGTCCAGGGCGTCGATACGCGCACGGGCGTCGGCGATCACATCGGCGGTGCCGGCCGTGTCGGTGGTGGTCATTCGGGGCTCCTTGTCGGACGGGACGGTGTGCCCCGGATCGGCAGGACCCGGAAACGACAGACGCCCCGGGCCTTGTCGGCCCGGGGCGCCTGGGAAGTCGCTTGTCAGTTGCTCAAGCAGCACGACCATGGCATCCGGCGGGCCGGTTGCCATAGGTAAAGAGGAAGGTCGGGTGCGTGAGCATGGAGGTCAGTGTGCATGCGGGGAGGCGCCTGTGCAAGGCGGCGACTCCTTCAGCGCCGTACCGGGCATCTCCAGCAGACGGCAAGGTGTCCAACCCCCACCCCGGTAGAATCATCCGCACAGACCCCCGCCCAACCGCCGGAAGGCCCCCGTGTCAGCAGCGACCCCCGCCCCCGACACCGTCCTGGTCGTCGATTTCGGTGCGCAGTACGCCCAGCTCATCGCCCGCCGAGTCCGCGAGGCCCGGGTCTACAGCGAGATCGTGCCGAGCACCATGCCGGTCGAGGAGATGCTCGCCAAGAACCCGGCGGCGATCATCCTCTCCGGCGGCCCCTCGTCCGTGTACGCGGAGGGCGCCCCGACCGTCGACCGCGCCCTCTTCGAGGCCGGCGTCCCCGTCTTCGGCATGTGCTACGGCTTCCAGCTGATGGCGACCACCCTCGGCGGCACGGTCGACAACACCGGCGCCCGCGAGTACGGCCGTACGCAGCTGACCGTCACCAAGCCGTCCTCCACCCTCTTCGAGGGCACCCCGGCCGACCAGTCGGTGTGGATGTCGCACGGCGACGCCTGCTCCGCCGCCCCGGAGGGCTTCTCGGTCACCGGGTCCACGGACGTCGTCCCGGTCGCCGCCTTCGAGAACGACGAGAAGAAGCTGTACGGGGTCCAGTACCACCCCGAGGTCATGCACTCCACGCACGGCCAGCAGGTCCTCGAACACTTCCTCTACCGGGGCGCGGGCCTGACCCCCTCCTGGACCACCGGCAACGTCATCGACGAGCAGGTCGCGCTGATCCGCGAGCAGGTCGGCGACAAGCGCGCCGTCTGCGGCCTCTCCGGCGGCGTGGACTCGGCGGTCGCCGCAGCCCTCGTACAGAAGGCCATCGGCTCCCAGCTGACCTGCGTGTACGTCGACCACGGGCTGATGCGCAAGGGCGAGACCGAGCAGGTCGAGAAGGACTTCGTCGCCTCGACCGGTGTCACGCTGAAGGTCGTCGACGCCGAGGAGCGGTTCCTGAACGCGCTCGCCGGGGTCTCCGACCCCGAGGAGAAGCGGAAGATCATCGGGCGCGAGTTCATCCGCGTCTTCGAACAGGCACAGGCCGAGATCATCGCGGACGAGGGTCCCGAGGTCGCCTTCCTGGTGCAGGGCACCCTCTACCCCGACGTGGTCGAGTCCGGTGGCGGTACCGGCACCGCCAACATCAAGTCCCACCACAACGTGGGCGGCCTGCCGGAAGACCTCGAATTCCAGCTGATCGAGCCTCTCCGCAAGCTCTTCAAGGACGAGGTCCGGATGGTCGGCCAGGAGCTGGGGCTCCCGGACGAGATCGTCCAGCGCCAGCCCTTCCCCGGCCCCGGCCTCGGCATCAGGATCGTCGGCGAGGTCACCAAGGACCGCCTCGACCTCCTCCGCGAGGCCGATGCCATCGCCCGCGAGGAACTGACGGCCGCCGGCCTCGACCGCGACATCTGGCAGTGCCCGGTGGTCCTCCTCGCCGACGTGCGCAGCGTGGGCGTCCAGGGCGACGGCCGGACGTACGGCCACCCGATCGTCCTGCGCCCGGTCTCCTCCGAGGACGCGATGACCGCCGACTGGTCCCGCCTCCCGTACGAGGTCCTGGCGAAGATCTCCACCCGCATCACGAACGAGGTCGCCGACGTCAACCGAGTCGTCCTCGACGTGACGAGCAAGCCGCCGGGCACCATCGAGTGGGAGTAACCCCTTGCCGGTCTATGTCCGCTTGAGAGTCCGCACCGGCTCTCCGGGCGTCCAGACCTGGACGACCAGATACTTCTCGTCCTCGACGTAGGTCCTGACGACCTCCGTCAGCTCGGTGCGGAAGAGGTGGAACGGCTCCGGCGGTTCCACCTCTTCGGCGTACGCGGCCTTGGCGGCCGGATCCTCGACCTCGTACGCCCGCCCGCCGACCCGTACGTCGCCCCCGCCCATGTCCGTCCCCGCCCCGGGGTTCGCCTGGAGGGCGAAGCGGGGGTCGCGGAGCAGATCCTGTGCCTTGAGCGAGTCCGGCATCATCGCCAGCCACAACTCGCCGTTCAGGAAACGGACTTCGAGGCCGGAAGTGCGCGGCGAGCCGTCCTTGCGGAGGGTGGCGAGGGTGTGGTGGGTGAAGGCGCGGAAGCGCTCCTCGACGGTTTCGGCCAGTTCGGGTTCCGTGGTGGTGAACACTGCCCAGTTCATGGGACCGAGTCTGACGCGGATACCCGACATCCTGTGACGTGTATTCGCTGGTGTCCCGTAGGTATCTTGCTGTCATCCCGCAGGCGTCCCGTGGGTGTCTCGTATTCGCCGCTGTCCGGGGCTCGTCCGTATCTCGGGTGGGTCTCGGGACCCTGTCTCCGGTATCTCTTTTATCTCTTCTCAACCTCTTCTCAACCATCCCTGTTCTCCTGCGCGGACCGACGGTAACTTCCGCTCCGTAAAGGAACCCAGTGCTGGAGGACCTATGCACGGGCCCACTCCGCCCCTGCCGCTGCCCACCGACCAGCTGCAGTTCGCGATGCCCCCGATGTACGAGTCGCTCGACGACGAGCGCAGGCACCGCAAGGAACGGCTGGCCGGTGCCCTCAGGCTGTTCGGGCGGCTCGGCTTCGAGGACGGCGTCTCGGGGCACATCACGGCGCGCGACCCGGAGTACAGCAACTGCTTCTGGGTGAACCCGTTCGGGATGCCCTTCAAGCACGTCACCGTCAGCGACCTGGTCATGGCCAACCAGGACGGCCAGGTCATCGAGGGCCGCTACCACATCAACCAGGCGGCCTTCACCGTGCACGCCCAGGTGCACGCGGCCCGCCCGGACGTCGTCGCCGTGGCCCACTGCCACTCGGTGCACGGCCGCGCCCTCTCCGCCCTCGGCGACCTCCTCGACCCGATCACCCAGGAGAGCTGCGCCTTCTACGAGGACCACGCCCTGTACGACGCGTACACGGGCGTCGCCGTGGACGCCGACGAGGGCCGGCGGATCGCTTCCGCGCTGGGCACCCGCAAGGCCCTCGTCCTGCGCAACCACGGGCTGCTCACGGTGGGCGACTCGGTGGACGCGGCGGCCTGGTGGTTCCTGTCGATGGAACGGTCGAGCCAGGTCCAGCTGACCGCGAGGGCGGCCGGCCGCCCCATCCTCATCGACCACAAACAGGCGGTCTCGACACGCGAGCAGCTCGGCGGCGACCTGGTGGCCTGGATCAACTACCAGCCGATGTGGCGCGACATCAGCAGGAGTGAGCCGGACCTGTTGAGCTGACGACGACCGGGGATGCCGGTGGGCGTGCCGGGCCGGAGACGCCGGGTGCCCCGGGTGTGGCCGAGTTCGATCAGGTGCCGGGTGAGCCGGGTGGGTCAGAAACCCCGTAGGACGGCCGCCTTGGTCGTCGCGAACTCCTCGTCCGTGAGCACGCCCTCGCGGTGCAGCTCGCCCAACTCCCGCAGCCTGCGCAGGAGTACGTCGTGATGGTCGGACTGCGGCGGGACCGCGGGCGTCAGCCGGGGGCGCTCCACGTAGTCCACCGCCCGGGTGGAGGGGTGCGGCAGCCGGGCGGTGACCGCGGTCGCGACGAGCGCCGTGAGCAGGTCCCGGCGGGCGCTGCCCCACAGGTCGAGGGCGTACGGGTCCTTCTCCGGCGGCAGCTTGGAGAACACCGTCTCGCGGGTCACGAAGCGCATGAACCCGTCCTCGTAGCCGGAGTTGGGCAGCCAGTCGACCTGCACGAGATCGTGCACGGAGACGATGCGGGGCCCGGTGGCCCGCTTGACCCGGTCGGAGGTGTCGGACCAGTCGATACGGACCTGCGTACCGTCGAAGGACACCATGCCGTCGCTGGACCGCACCGACACCGGCACCGGCGGACCCGGCAGCAGATACGCCTTCGCCGGTTCCTTCGGCACCTGGTCGAGGAGCAGGGCGTGCCGGATCTCCTCGGCGATGTACTCGGCGACTCCGGACCGGTCGATGTCCACCGTCAGCCGGTACGGGTCCGCCGCGTCCGGCAGCCGTCCGCCCGTCGCCTGGAGCAACGGGTCGGCACCCTCGCGGAGCCGCAACCGCAGCCGCCCACGCTTGTGTTCGGGCTCGTAGACGATCCCGGAGACCGCCTCCAGAGGCACGGCGACCTCGCCGTACGTCTGCCGGAACAGCGGCACGGAACGGTGGAGCCCCGGCGTGATCCTGACCGTGCTGCCGTCGAAGGCCCAGGTCCCGTCGCGCTGGATGATCTCGGCCATACGCAAATTCTCGCAGCCGGGTCAACATGGGGGTCACGGTTTCACTCGCACTTTCCCCTGCCGGGGCCGACCTGCCGTACGCGGAGGGTGTTGCGTAGGGCACAATTCGCTCTCGTCGCGGGGGAGTTGCACGGCGGTCGATTGAACGGTTCGGGAGTGCGGTTCGGGTGGCGATCCGCGCGTGTGTGGTTCGGGCTTCGGGTGCGGGAAGGCAGGCGTCGGGCGTGGCGGTGCAGGAGGCGAGACAAGGTGTGCTGCCCGGGGAACACGGGGGCGGCTGCACCTGCGGGGACTGCCCGCACGGGGCACGTACGGGACACCGGCGTGCGGTCGCCGAGTTCCTGGTCATGCGGGACGGGTTCGCGGCCGGACAGGGGCTGCCGGCGGCGGTGGCCCATTCGGCCTCGGCCTCCCGCCAGTGGGTCTCGGACGAACTGACCCAGTCCGCGGCGGTCGTCGCCGAGCGCGGCCGGGCCGAGGGCGAGGTCTGGCTCGCCCGGCTGTGGCGCCGAACGGCGTTCACGGTGTGGGCGCTGATCGGCGTCCTGCTGCTCGTGCAGGCGCTCACCGCGATCGGGGCGGGCTGGACGTCCGCCCGGACGGCCGGCCTTGTGGCCGCCGTACTGGTCGGCGGCGCGCTGACGGCCGCGTCCTGGTTCCACCGGGCGCGGGGCGGGGCGCTGGCGCCCCTGATCGGCGAGGACAACCGCCTGTCGACGTCGCGTGTCGTGGCGGCGGTCTGGGTGCTGTTCGTGACGTACGCCGTACTCGTGCTGGTCGGCCGGCTCGCCGCGGCCTCCGGCCACGAGGAGCGCGACGCGCTGATCGCCGGCCTCGAACTCGCCCGGGGCGCGGGCGTCGTGACCGTCCTCGCGGTCGTGTGCGCGATCGCGGTGCTCGTACGCAGGGTGGTGGGCCTGCGCGTCCTCGGCCAGCGCCTCCAGAAGGTACGCACGGACCGTCCCCGCGCGGCCGACCTCCTGACGGACGACTCGGGCCGCGGCACCTTCGCGGACATCCAGTACGTGATGATCGGCACGGTCGCTCTCCTCTTCGCTGTCGTACGGCTGGCGCGGCGCCCGGATCAGTTGCCGGATCTGCCGTGGGGGCTGGCGGTGGTGGTGCTGGTGTCGGCGGCGACCTACGTGGCCGGCAAGTACGCGGAGGGCGGCCGGCCGGTGATCCTGTCGGTCGTCCGGTCCCGGGAGGCGGGCGACCTGGACGCCCCGATCCGCACCGGCGACGACATCGAGATCCGCGGCGCCGGCTTCGTGCCCCCGGGTGCGGGCACCGCCGACCGGCTGTCCCGCATGGTCGTCCGCATCGGCCCCGTCCACGTCCACGTCCCCCTGGTCCCGGTACCCGGCGGCTTCAGCAACCCTCGCGACGACGTGCTGACGGTGCCTGTACCGGCGGATGTGGAGCCGGGACGGGTCGAGGTGCAGGTGGTCACCGCGGCGGGCGTGGAGACGAACCGGTGTGTGATCGATGTGACGGACTGAGGGTCTGCCTCCTGATGGTGGTTGCGTAGGCCTGGCGCTCGGTCGCTGCTGCTTCCCGGCCAAAGGCGGAAATTTGGCGTACCGGAAGTGAGCGAGGTCACGTCGTCGTACGTATCGTCTGTTGAGGGGTCAACGTATGGCGGGCGAGAGGCGGCTAAGAGCGATGACTCACAGCACTCGAACGGACACGCACTCTCCTTATCTCGACGGCGAACGGGACTGGCGGGACACCGCCACTCGCTATGCCCTACTGCCCCTGCGCGTCTTCCTCGGCGTCACCTTCATCTATGCCGGCCTGGACAAACTCACTGACAGCTCCTTCTTCGCCGACTCCGGATCAGGGTCGATCGGTGATCTGATGCGCACGGTCCGGGACTCCTCCGCCATCCCGGCCCTGGTGGACCTCGCCCTCAAGAACCCCGCCGGTTTCGGCTACGCCATCGCCTTCGGTGAGCTGGCCGTCGGTATCGGCACGCTGCTCGGGCTGTTGGCCCGGCTGGCGGCCGTCGGCGGCGCGTTGATCTCGCTCAGCCTCTGGCTGACCGTGAGCTGGGCCTCCGACCCGTACTACTTCGGCAACGACCTCCCCTATCTGATGGCCTGGCTTCCTCTGGTTCTCGCCGGTGCGTCCGTCTTCTCCGTGGACGCCGCCCTGCGGGGGCGACGGCGGCAGCGGTCCGAGGGATATCGGTAGCAGCGGCGGTAGCGGGTGGTTGGCCGGGTCATCGAGAGCCGGTCAGTTCGGTATCTCCGGGGGGCCTGAGGGGGCTACCGCCTCCGGTGAGCCGGCTGGGGGCATCGGTGTGCGGCGGGTCTTCCTACGGCGGCGTATCGCTCCGGTGAGCAAGGCCACGGCGCCTGCCAGGGTGAGGCCGAAGACGAGGAGCGGGATCACCGCGAACCAGGGTGTCTCCCAGGCGTCGCCCGCGTCGCCGATATAGGTGATGCCGGCGATGGTGACGAAGATGCCGGCGATCAGCTTTCCGGGCTGGAACTCATGACGTAGCACGGGTCACCTCCGCCTGTCCCAGGCCGACATCGAGGTCGAGGACGACCGTGCCGGTGTTGGTGCCGCCGCTCGTCGGCGACAGCGTGACCTGCTTGTGCTTGCCCGGTGCCACGTCCACGTCCTGTTTGTCGTCGCCGGGCAGCTGGATGTCACCAACCCCCACCTCGATGTTCGCCTTCACCGTCGCGTTCTTCGGCACGATCACCTCGATCCGGCCCACGCCCACCCCGGCCGACGTCGTCACCGTCTGCCCCTTGGCGAGGCGCAGCCCGGTCAGATCCAGGGTGGCCTCACCCGTGCCGAGGTCGTACCTCGGCTGGACGGCTGCCACCGCGGTCGGTGTCCACTCCGTGCGCACCCAGTGGGTGCTGACGTCCTTGGGCAGCGCGGCCGAGCCTGCCAGCAGGGCCGCTGTGATGATCGCCAGGAAGACCGAGCCGGCTCCGGTACGGCCGAGGAACGCGCTGACGGCTATGCCGACACCGAACACCGTGAGCGCGCAGGCCAGGCCGGTCTGCAAGCTGGTGGCGAATGCCTCGTCGTCCCATTTCGCGGCTGTGCCGACGAATCCGGCGAGGAGGGCGAGCAGGAGGATCCAGCCGCCGATCCAGCGCGGGCCGCGCGGTTTCGGTGGGCGGGGCCAGGCCGCCCGGACATCCGGACGCCGGCCGTTGTAGTTGCCGTGGGTGATGTTGACCGCTGCCGAGATGTCCCGGTCGCGGGTGTCGTGGGGGCCCCACAGATAGCCCGTCCCGCCGACGTGTGTGCCGTCCTTGACGATGGGGTCGCGCCACCACGAGGGGTAGGCGGAAGGGGCCGGGGGCGCCTGGGCCTCCGGCGGGGCGTCCGCGACGGCCTGGGCGGCCAGGGGGTCGGGGTCGGGGGCGCCGCGGTTGCGCGACCAGTAGCCGGCGCCCGCGAGAAGGATGGACAGTATGACGGCGAAGGACAGCACCCCGCCGTTCTTCAGCATCGTCAGGAACACACCGCAGCCGACCAGCGCGAAGAGCACGGCAGTCAGCGCCTGGCCGTCCACTCGGCCGGTGAGCAGTTTGCGGACCTCGTTCTCCTCCTCGTCCTCGTACGGCACGAACAGCCAGGCGAAGCCGTAGAAGATGAGGCCGATGCCACCGGTCGCGGAGAGCACCGCGAGCGTGATCCGGAAGATCACCGGGTCCATGTCACAGGTCCGCCCGAGCCCGGCGCACACCCCGCCCAGCATCTTCTGCCGCCGGTCGCGCCGGAGCCTGGCCGGCAGCTGCTCGTCGGCTGCGGCAGCCGCAGCAGCGTCCGTGTGCTCGGGCGCGCGCGGTTCCCCTTTCTCCGTGGGCGGTGGAGTTGCCGCGGCGGGTGCGGCATCCTGCGGCCCGGCGCCCGAGGAAGGGCGCGGGCCGGAGCCGGGTCCCGGACCCGTCGCGGCGTGTGCGTGATCTGTCATGCGTCCATGTTGGCGCTTGAGGCGGCTCGGCGGCAGTCGGGATGACCCTGGGCGAACCCTGATATCGGCCCTGACGCGGGGCGGGGGAAGCGTTCGAGGGCAGACGGGCCTGAAGATCAGGGGAGTCTCGGGGGCCGACCCTGATGCCCGGGCCTGCCGCTCGTGTGAACATCGATGGCATGCCGGAAGCCGCAGCGTTGCCACTCGTCGAACCGCGGCCCTCGCGCAAGCTCTACCGCAGCAGCGACGGACGCTGGCTCGGAGGCGTGGCGCGAGGGCTCGCCGGGCATCTCGGGCTGCCGGTGATCTGGCTGCGCCTCATGTTCGTCGGCCTGTTCATGGCGGACGGACTCGGTGCGCTGCTGTATGCGGCCTTCTGGTTCTTCGTGCCGCTCGGTGTCGGCGGCGTCGACGCCCAGCGGCCCCCCTCCCTCGTCAGCGCGGAGACCTCGCCGGACGGCCGTCGCAGACTCGTCGCCCGCAAGCCGGACAAGGGGCAGATCGTCGCCCTTCTCCTCATGGTCGTCGTGGCCATGGTGTTCGTCGGCAATGTGAATCTCGGCGGGGGCGCCAAGGCCTATCTGTTCCCGACCGTGCTCGTCGCCGCAGGTGTCGCCCTGGTCTGGCGCCAGGCGGACAACGCCCGGCGGGCCCGCTGGATGGAGGTCGGCAGCCGCAGGCGCACGCTCACCCTCGTCCGTGCCGCCGCCGGCGTCATGCTGGTCACGGCCGGAGTGTCCGGCATCTTCGTCCTGCAGGGCTCCGCCGCCCATCTCGGCTCGGTCCTGCAGGCCGCGCTCGCGGTGCTGGTCGGGATAGCGCTGCTGGCAGGTCCGTATCTCGTCCGGATGACCCAGGACCTCTCCGAGGAGCGCCTGATGCGCATTCGCGCCCAGGAGCGTGCGGAGGTCGCCGCCCATGTGCACGACTCGGTGCTGCACACCCTGACCCTGATCCAGCGCAACGCGGAGAGCGCGAACGAGGTGCGCCGCCTCGCCCGCGCCCAGGAGCGCGAACTGCGCAACTGGCTCTACAAACCGGAGGGCACCGGAAAGGAAGAGGCCGACGAACCCGACACCCTCGCCGAGGCGGTGCGGCGCAGTGCGGCGGAGGTGGAGGACAAGCACGGTGTCCCCATAGAGGTCGTGGTCGTCGGCGACTGCCCGCTCGACGACAGAACCGGCGCACAGATGCAGGCCGCGCGGGAAGCGATGGTGAACGCCGCCAAGTACGGTGGCGAGGGCGGTGCGGTGCAGGTCTACGCCGAGGTCGAGGGCAGGACGGTCTTCGTGTCCGTCCGGGACCGCGGACCCGGCTTCGACCTCGACTCCATACCCGCCGACCGCATGGGCGTCAGAGAATCGATCATCGGCCGCATGGAGCGCAACGGCGGTACGGCGCGGCTGCGCGCGGTACCGGATGGCGGCACAGAGGTCGAGCTGGAGATGGAGAGGGCGGAGAGTACGTCATGAGCGAGGCACAGGGGGAGAACAGGCGGACCGGTTCGGCCGGTTCGGCGGAGTCGGCCGAACCGACAGTGGCTGCCGAACCCACCACCGCACCCGCCGAAGGTGCGCAGTCCGGTGATCCTGCCGGCAGCGGCAGCGGCAGCGGCACTGGTGACGCGGTCGGGCGGCGGGTGCGGGTGGTGCTCGTCGACGACCACCGGATGTTCCGTACGGGGGTTCAGGCCGAGATCGGGCAGACCGAGCGGACCGGTGTCGAGGTCGTCGGTGAGGCCGCCGACGTCGACCAGGCGGTCACCGTCATCACCGCCACCCGGCCCGAGGTGGTCCTGCTCGACGTCCATCTGCCGGGCGGCGGCGGGGTCGAAGTCCTGCGCCGCTGCGCCCCGTTGATGGCAGATCCCGAGCAGCCGGTTCGCTTCCTGGCGCTGTCCGTCTCGGATGCGGCGGAGGACGTCATCGGTGTGATCCGCGGCGGTGCGCGGGGATACGTCACGAAGACGATCACCGGCACGGATCTCGTCGACTCGGTCTTCCGCGTCCAGGACGGCGACGCGGTGTTCTCGCCGCGGCTCGCCGGGTTCGTTCTCGACGCGTTCGCGTCCACGGACGCCCCGCCGGTGGACGAGGACCTCGACCGCCTCACCCAGCGCGAGCGGGAGGTACTGCGGCTGATCGCCCGGGGCTATGCGTACAAGGAGATCGCCAAGCAGCTCTTCATCTCCGTGAAGACGGTGGAGTCGCATGTGTCGGCGGTCCTCAGGAAGCTCCAGCTGTCGAACCGGCACGAGCTGACGCGGTGGGCCACGGCCCGGCGGCTGGTGTAGTCAGGCCACCCTCGTGGCGCCCGCGAACGGCATCTCGTCCAGAGGTGCCACCCGTACCGGCGCCGACGGGTTCGGGGCGTGGATCATCTGACCGCGGCCCACGTACATACCCACATGACTGATGCCCGAGTAGAAGAACACCAGGTCGCCGGGGAGGAGTTCGGACTGTGAGACACGTTGGCCGGCGTTGATCTGGGCGTAGGTGGTGCGGGGCAGGGAGATGCCCGCGGAGCGGTAGGCGGCCTGCATGAGGCCCGAGCAGTCGAAGGCGTCCGGGCCGGTGGCGCCCCACACATAGGGGCTGCCGAGCTTCTGGTAGGCGTAGGAAACGGCTGCAGCCGCACGGGAGTTGGGTGCCTCGGCGACTCCGGAGGTCCCGGACGCCCCAGTGGCGTCGGTGGCTCCCGCCGCCCCCAGCTCGTCCCGAGCGCTCCCCGACGACCGCGAAGCATGCGCCCCGCCCCAGCTGCCACTGCCGCCGTCCGCCGCGGCGAGGCGGGCACGTTCCTCCGTGCTGAGGCGGGACAGCAGCTGGCGGGCCTCGCCCAGCTTTCCGGTCACCGTCTTCTTGTGGCGGTTCAGCTCGGCCTGGCGTGACTTGAGGGTGGTCAGCTCGACGTGGGCGGCTCCGCGCAGCTGCTCGATCTCCCGCAGCTGCCGGCGTACGCGGGTCACGTCCGAAGCCTGTCTGCTGTCCGCCCGTTCGGCGAGGGCGGCGCCGGCGAGATAGCCGTCGGGGTCGTCGGAGAGGGCGAGTTGCAGTGCGGGGTCGAGTCCGCCGGAGCGGTACTGCGCCGCGGCCATCGAACCCAGCGCCTCCCGCGCCGAGTTGAGCCGGTCCTCCTTGCGGGCCGCCTCGTCCCGCAGGTTCCCCAGCCGCCGCTCCGCCCGCTCGGCCCTCTCCTTCGCGCCGTTGTACTTCTCGGTGGCGACCTCCGCCTCCTCGTACAGCTTGTTCACCTTGGCCTCGACCTGGGCCTGGGTGAGCTGTGGCTCGGCGTACCCGATGCCGTCGAAGCCGGTCGCCGTCGCCGCGCCCGCGAGGGCGATCGTGGCGGCGGTGCGGGCCGTATTGCCGTTGAGCGAGCGCTGTCGGGGCTTGCGGTGCGCTGCCACCGGGGCGTCACGTCCTTTCGTACGACCGCCACTGCGTCGACCGCCGGAAGGCTGCCTGGGAAGCGGACCCAGGAGGGCGGTTGCGCGTCCGGCGGCGGCCCGCACAGGGGGAACGGTCCGCCGCCGGACTTTCTCGGCGGTGGTGTCCGACTGCCGCCCCTGGCCCGGGCGGCGGTGGGGAGCCGGTCACCTGGTGGAGGACGCTAAACCGGAGTGTGACGTGGGGGTAACGCCATGTACGGAACTGGCGTGAGCCGACCACCGGGTGACCGCATCCGACCGTGATCGCGCTCCGGCGCCGCCGACTTCACGCAGACGGCTGACCGATGAGGAGGTTTGGGAGGCACGTGGCGATTACACGGTGCTATGGGGTGCATATATGCGAGGTCTTGGGGTGTCGTGCGAGGCACGCCGGATGCCCTGCGAACGCCCTTCACCCCAGCCCGGTGTCATGCGGCGCGGGAGCCTCTGATTAGGCTCCGGGCTCATGGACGTACTCATCCATCTCTTCGTCGGCCTGCACATCATCGGCATCGCCTCGCTGCTGGGCGGGTTCCTCACCCAGATGAAGGCGATGGGGCAGGGCACGGCCCGCTTCGTGCCGGCGATGCTGCACGGCGCGTTCACCATGCTGGTCACCGGCGTCGCCCTGGTGGGCCTCAACCAGGCCGACGACCAGACGGTGAACAACGTCAAGATCGGCGTGAAGCTGGCCCTGCTGATCGTGATCCTCGGCCTCGTCTACGTGAAGCGGGACGACGAGACCGTGGACAAGCGGCTGTTCGGCCTGGTGGGTCTGTTCACGACGGCGAACATCTTCATCGCGGTGCTCTGGACCTGATGAGAGCCGCCCGACCTGCCCGTCAGGCCGGGCGCACCACGCTGTGGATCGCCGACTCGCCGTCGTAGAAGATCGATTCCTCACGGACGTACGCACCCGGCTTCGGGGCGTGGATCATCATGCCGTTGCCGATGTAGAGGCCGACGTGGCTGATGTCGTCGTAGAAGAAGACCAGGTCGCCGGGTTGGATGTCGGAGAGGGAGACCGTCGTGCCCGCGTTCACCTGGTCGTAGGTGGTGCGCGGGAGGGTGACTCCGGCGGCCTTCCAGGCGGCCTGGGTGAGGCCGGAGCAGTCGTACGAGTCCGGGCCCGTCGCGCCCCAGACGTACGGCTTGCCGACCTGTGCGCGTGCGAAGGTGAGGGCCTTCTCGGCCTTGGCGGCGTACGAGGAGTCGGTGACCGTTGTCGTCGACGTGTCGGAGGAGGTGCTGCCCGTCGGCTGCTGGGCCGCCGCGGCCGCCGCCGCTTCCTGCTGGCGCTGCTGCTCCGCCGCCTGCTGCTGACGGGCGAGTTCCTGCGCCTGACGGCGGGCCTCCGCCTGCTTCTCCCGCTCGATCGCCGCTAGCCGTAGCTTCTCCTCGGCGGTGAGGCGGGAGAGGAGCTGGCGGGCCTGTGCGAGCTTCGTCTGGACGGTGGTCTTGGTCGTCTGCAGGTCGTCCTGGGACTCCGTGAGCGATTCGAGGCTCGCGGTGGCCTCCTGGCGCATCTGCGTCGTCTCGGCCTGCTCCGTGATGTACTCGTCGACCGCGTCCTTCTGGCGGGCGGTCAGCCGGTCCATCAGCTGGTTCTGGTCGAAGTAGTCCTGCGGGTCGTCCGCGAGCAGGAACGTCGCCGTGTCGGGGGCGGCCGACCCGGTGCGGTACTGGGCCGCGGCGAAGGAACCGAGCTCCTCGCGCGCGTCGTTGAGCTTCTGGGTGCGCTGGGCCACGTCGTCCATCAGGGTGTCGACGCGCTTGCGCTGCTTGGAGGTCTTCTCCTTGGCGGCGTTGTACTTGTCGGTGGCCGACTCGGCCTGGCGGTAGAGGTCGCCGACCTTCGCCTCGACCTCCTCCATGCTCGGCTTGTCGTCGGCCGAGGGCGCCGGGGGAGTGGCGGGCTCCGTGGGCGCGGCGTTGGCGGTCTGGGACAGCAGGGCGACGGAGGTCAGGGCCGCCGTGGCGAAGGCGGGGGTCCGTATGCCTGCTACGCGCGTCCCCGTAGGACGCGACTTGCGGTGCGACGACGCCAAGGGAGGCGACTCCTTCCACGTACCGCCTACCGGGTTAGCTGTCGGGTTCGGGCGGGTGGTTCGGAAGGGTTGCCCTACGGTCCTTGCCCTGGACGGCAGTCGGACCGATTCACCCCAAGTTTTCGGTGGGTCCCCGGCTCCTGCCGCACAGGGCGGCACGATCGGACTCGGCGGAGGCCGCGCGGCCCGGCGATGTTCGCCGGTGGGGGTCGAGCGGCCTGGAGGGCACGCTAACCAATTCGTGTGGCCCCTGTGAAGGTTGATGACCGCTATGCCCGATACGTTTTTGTGACCTCAACCTTAAACACGGGTCACCGGAGTCGATCTGGAGGAATGTGTGACGTTAGGTCCGCAATTGACGTGTTCATCCCGATCAGCGATCCGCTGTCCGGACAGGACGGAGGATGTTTTCGGGGTGGCGGCCGGTTGTCAGTGGGGGAGCCTAGACTCGGAGAGCGATGAGCAGCCTCTTTGACGACAGCTTCCTGGCGGACCTCCAGGGCCCTCGTGCCCATGAGGAGGAGCCCCCGCCGCCCGAGGACGAGCATGTGCCGGAGCCCGTTCCGGACGACCTGTTCGGCGGGCAGTTCGACGCGCCGCCGGACCGGGACGCGTACTACCGCGACGGCGCCCCACGCCCCGTGGTGGACCCGGCCGCGCTCCTGGACGGGTTGAACGAGAACCAGCGCGCGGCCGTCGTGCACGCCGACACCCCCCTGCTCATCGTGGCGGGCGCAGGCTCCGGCAAGACACGTGTACTCACGCACCGCATCGCGTATCTGCTCGGCGAGCGGGGCGTCCACCCCGGCCAGATCCTCGCGATCACCTTCACCAACAAGGCCGCAGGCGAGATGAAGGAGCGCGTCGAGCAGCTCGTCGGCCCGCGCGCGAACGCGATGTGGGTGATGACGTTCCACAGCGCGTGCGTACGGATCCTCCGGCGGGAGAGCAAGCGGCTCGGCTTCACGTCCTCCTTCTCGATCTACGACGCGGCCGACAGCAAGCGCCTGATGGCGCTCGTCTGCCGCGACCTGGACCTGGACCCCAAGCGCTTCCCGCCCAAGTCCTTCAGCGCGAAGATCTCCAACCTGAAGAACGAGCTGATCGACGAGGAGGACTTCGCCGCCCAGGCGAGCGACGGTTTCGAGAAGACCCTCGCCCAGGCGTACGCGATGTACCAGTCGCGGCTGCGCGAGGCCAACGCGCTCGACTTCGACGACCTGATCATGACGACGGTCAACCTGCTGCGCGCCTTCCCGGACGTCGCCGAGCACTACCGCCGCCGCTTCCGGCACGTACTCGTCGACGAGTACCAGGACACCAACCACGCCCAGTACGCGCTCGTACGGGAACTCGTCGGCACCGCCGAGCACCCGGTGGACGTACCGCCCAGCGAGCACGACCTGCGCCCCGCCGAGCTGTGTGTCGTGGGTGACGCCGACCAGTCGATCTACGCCTTCCGGGGCGCGACGATCCGCAACATCCTCCAGTTCGAGGAGGACTACGCGGACGCGACGACGATCCTGCTCGAACAGAACTACCGTTCCACGCAGACGATCCTGAGCGCCGCCAACGCCGTCATCGAGCGCAACGAGTCCCGCCGCCCCAAGAACCTGTGGACCAACGCGGGTGCGGGCGCGCAGATCACCGGCTACGTCGCCGACACCGAGCACGACGAGGCACAGTTCGTCGCCGAGGAGATAGACCGACTGACGGACGCGGGCGACGCGAAGGCGGGCGATGTCGCCGTCTTCTACCGGACCAACGCCCAGTCCCGTGTCTTCGAGGAGATCTTCATCCGCGTCGGCCTGCCCTACAAGGTCGTCGGCGGCGTCCGCTTCTACGAGCGCAAGGAGGTCCGGGACGTCCTGGCCTACCTGCGTGTCCTCGCCAACCCGGAGGACTCGGTGCCGATGCGGCGGATCCTCAACGTCCCCAAGCGGGGTATCGGGGAGCGTGCCGAGGCGATGATCGACGCGCTGTCGCAGCGCGAGAAGATCAGCTTCCCGGCGGCGCTGCGGCGGGTGGACGAGGCGTACGGGATGGCGTCGCGTTCGACCAACGCGGTCAAGAAGTTCAACACGCTGATGGAGGACCTCCGTACGATCGTCGAGTCCGGCGCGGGCCCGGCGACCGTCCTCGAAGCGGTGCTCGAACGCACGGGCTATCTCGCCGAGTTGCAGGCGTCCACCGACCCGCAGGACGAGACCCGGATCGAGAACCTCCAGGAACTCGCGGCGGTGGCCCTGGAATTCGAGCAGGAGTCCGCGCAGGCGGATGATTCCCAACAGCCCGCCGAGGGCGAGGCGGCGGCCCCGGTCGGGCTCGCCGCGTTCCTGGAGCGGGTCGCCCTGGTCGCCGACTCCGACCAGATCCCCGACGAGGACGACGACGGCTCCGGCGTCATCACCCTGATGACCCTGCACACCGCCAAGGGCCTCGAGTTCCCTGTGGTGTTCCTGACCGGCATGGAGGACGGCGTCTTCCCGCACATGCGTGCCCTCGGCCAGGTCAAGGAACTGGAGGAGGAGCGGCGGCTCGCGTACGTCGGCATCACGCGCGCGCGTGAACGGCTGTATCTGACCCGGTCGTCGCTGCGCAGTGCGTGGGGGCAGCCCTCGTACAACCCGCCCTCGCGGTTCCTGGAGGAGATCCCGACGACGCATCTGGAGTGGAAGCGCACGGGCGGGATGGCTCCGGCGTCGTCCTCGGGCCCCGTCTCCGGGGTGGCGTCCTCGCTGTCGTCCTCGCGCTCGCGCTCCGCGGCCTCGGGGGCGTCGGGCTTCGCCACGCGGCGGGGTGGTGCGGAGAAGCCGGTTGTCGCGCTGGCGGTGGGGGATCGGGTCACGCACGACCAGTTCGGTCTGGGGACCGTGGTGGGTGTGAAGGGGACCGGTTCGAACGCGGAGGCGACGGTGGACTTCGGTGAGGAGAAGCCGAAGCGGTTGCTGTTGCGGTATGCGCCGGTGGAGAAGCTTTAGCGCTCCGCTCGGGCGCGGTTTATTCGCCTGCGGGCCGGTGGGGGCTTGTCGCGCAGTTCCCCGCGCCCCTGAGCGCCCCTGGCGGGGCATCAGGTGCGCGGCTGCCGGTTACGTCGGGTCCAGGCCGTGGCTGCGGAGCCACGGGAGGGGGTCGATTGCTGAGCCGCCTGCCGGGCGGACCTCGAAGTGGAGGTGTGGGCCGGTCGAGTTGCCGGAGTTTCCGGAGTACGCGATGGCGTCGCCGGCCTTGACCGTCGTACCGGACGCGACCTGGTAGCTGGAGAGGTGGCAGTACCACGTCTCCGTGCCGTCCTTGTCGGTCACGATCATCATGTTGCCGTACGCGCTGTTCCACTGCGTGCGGACGGTGCCGTCGGTCGCGGCCATGACCGTCGTGCCGTACGAGACCGGGAAGTCGATTCCGGTGTGCACGGACATCCAGTTGATGCCGGCCTGGCCGAAGTAGGCGCTGAGGCCCTTCTGCGCGACGGGCAGGGCGTACTTGGGGCGCAGGCGCTCCTTGCGGGCCGCCTCCGCCGCCGCTGCCTTCTTGTCGGCGAGCTGCTGGGCCTTGAGGTCGATGCGTTCCTGCGTCCGGCTGGCCCGGTCGGCGAAGTCGTCGGCGCCCGCGGAGAGGCTCTCCAGCTGGGAGTCCAGCTTGTTGTTCGCGGTGGACGGCTTCACGGCGACGCCGTCCGAGGCCGACGCCGTCGTGTTCTGCTCGTCGTCGCTCATGCCGCCCACGGAGGCGGCGGCGATGCCCGCGACGCCCATCACACAGGCGGACGGAACGGCGACGGTCAGCAGGGCGGAACGTTTGGCCGGGGTACGACGCCGGGACCGGCCCGCGTTGCGCGCCGCCGTACGGGACGCCGCGCGCCCGCCGGTGGGTGCAGTGCTCGGGGCGGTCTCTTCCTGGCCGTCGAGCAGCGGTGTCTCGGCGGGCAGTTCGCCGTCGGCGACGAGGTCCGACTCGTCGTGGGCGAGAGCGTGCTGGTCGTACTCCGGTACGTCCGGCACGTCCGCGATCTGCTCGAACATCGCGGTGGCCTGCTGGTCGTACTCGTGCTCACGCTCGTGGTCGTACTCGGCGGACGTGCCGCTCGGGCCGCTGTCCGAGTTCCACTGCGTGGCGTCGTACACACCGGTGTCGGAGACCTGTGTGCCCCACGCCCACTGCTGGGTCTGGTCGGCTTGGCCGGCCTGTTCGGGCTGGAGCCAGGCGTTCGCGTCCCACTGGCCACTGGTTTCGGCGCCCGGGGGCGGCGACTGGGCGGGGATGTCGGCGAGCTGCTGGTAGCCGGGCGCCCAGGTGGTGGTGTCGTACGCCCCGGTGTCGTAGGCGGCGTGGTGCTGGGCCGCGTACGGGTCGTAGTTCAGGGTGTGGTGACTGCCGGTGGACCACTGGGAGTTGTCGTACGAACCGGTGGTGTCGTCGGCCGGCATGTTGCCGAAGAGCGGGTCGGCGGCAAAAGTGCCGGTGCCGGTACCCGTGCCCATACCCGCGTCAAAACCGTTGGCGAAGGTGGGGTCGTACGTGGTGAAGTCACCGAAAGGGACTTCCTGGGTGCCGTACGACGCGTAATGCGCTGTCGCGGCATCGGAAGCCGGAGCCGGGGTGGTCATGGTCCCCGACGGGTGACGTTCGTTCACCAACTTCTCTTTCGCCTCGACAACAGGGGCTGGCAGAGCTGGCAGAGCAGTGCGGCGACTGTACCCGGCGGTATGCGGGCGCGACAATCTTCCGCAGGTTTCGTGCCTGCGGGAAACGGGCATTCGGCCGTGTTTCGGGGGACTGCGGGCACGGGTTTGGCCTGGCGTTCGAAGATTGTTCGAATTCTGGTGGTGCTGAGTCGCCTTCTCGGTGGTGCTGAGCCGCCTGTGCGCGGGGTTACGCCACGGTCAGTCCGCCGGTCTGCGCTCCGGCCTGTGCTCCGGTGGCGACGGGGGCGTCGCTCTGGTCGAGGGCCTGCCTTATTCCGGTCGCGACGGCGGGGTGCACGGGCAGGGCGAGATGGCCGACGCCGGTGACCTGCACGTTCTGCGCCAGCAGGTCCGGGTGGTCGACGCAGGCCGTCTGGGGCGGGTCCATCAGCTGGTCCAGGTCGCTCCAGAAACTGACGAAGCGCGTACGGCAGCCGGGGGCGGGCAGGCGCAGTTCCTCGAGGACCTGCGAGCCGGGGCGCATCTGGCGGACGATCGGGTGCGCGTCGGCCAGCGGGGCGACCCGGGTGCCGGAGTGCGGGGTGCCGAGAGTGACGAGCGTGCGGACGCGGAAGTCGCCGCCGAGCCGCTGCACGTAGTAGCGGGCGATCAGACCGCCCAGGCTGTGCCCGACGATGTCCACCTGCGGGTGGCCCGTACGCCGGCATATCTCCTCTATGTGCCGGCCGAGCAGCTCGGCCGCGGTGCGGATGTCGCAGGTCAGCGGCGAGTAGTTCAGCGACTCGACCTGCTGTCGGCCGTGCTGGGCGAGGGAACGGCGCAGCAGGACGAAGACGGAGCGGTTGTCGATGAAGCCGTGCAGGAGGACGACCGGGGGTTTCGGTTCCGTCGGCAGGTGGGTGGTGGTGGGGGTCTCGGGGAGCGTGGAGGGGGCGGCGGGGTCCGTGGCCGTGGCCCGGCGTTCCTGGGCGATGCCCGACGGATAGAGCAGCAGATGTCCCGCCAGGATCGCGATCTCCAGGGCGGTCGCCTTCAGGAGGGTGATGGAGAGCCCCGCCAGCCTGCTCGGCAGGACGCGCTCGCAGAGCGGCAGCAGCGGCTGTACTGCCCGGATGACCTTCATGGCCGACCTCCTGTCGGCACGCGGGAGGACTTCTCTGTCCCCCGTGTGCCCTAGTGGGGGGTCGCGCCGAGGGCGGCCTGTGGTGGCGTCGGTGGTGTACGAGGGGGCGTGCGGCGTGTGTGACGCCGAGGGGTGGAGAGGCTCCTTGCCTGTATGGCGACGAAGCTCCCCGCTGTCGTGCCCTTTCCGCCCTTCGTGCCATCTCCGAGCCACCGCACCGCCACGGCGCGCGGCTCGCGGCGCGGTGGTGCGACGACCTCGATGCGGCTCCCCTTGCTCCGTTCCGGTGAAGGCAACGGTGCGCGGCGAACGTGTCCCACCGTGTGATTTCCCCCTCGCCGATCGTCGTGAAACTGCGGGTTGCGGGATGCTGGACATAACGTTCGTTCACTTCATGTACTTCATGGAGGCAGTGATGGGTGTGGCCGGCGGTCCGATCCGCGTGGTGGTGGCGAAACCGGGGCTCGACGGGCACGACCGCGGCGCCAAGGTGATCGCGCGGGCGCTGCGGGACGCCGGTATGGAGGTCATCTACACCGGGCTCCACCAGACTCCCGAGCAGATCGTCGACACGGCGATCCAGGAGGACGCCGACGCGATCGGGCTGTCCGTCCTCTCCGGGGCCCACAACACGCTCTTCGCCGCCGTGATCGACCTCCTGGCGGAGCGGGACGCGGCCGACATCAAGGTCTTCGGCGGCGGGATCATTCCCGAGGCGGACATCGCCGCCCTGAAGGAGAAGGGGGTCGCGGAGATTTTCACGCCTGGGGCGACCACGGCTTCGGTGGTGGAGTGGGTGCGGGGGAATGTGCGGGAGTCGGCGGGGGCGTAGGCGGGCGTGTGTTCGGGGTGCGGGGTCCGGGGTTCTGGGGTACAGGTGGTTCGTGGTCGCGGTTCAGGCTTCTTCCTCCTTCCCACTCGGCGCCAGTTCCTCCGCCATGGCCGCGCGCAGGCGCAACGTGCCCACGAGGCGTTGGAACGCCTCCGCCCAGTAGCTTCCCGCGCCCGGTGACGCGTCCTCCCCCTCGTCCGGGACCGCCAGCAGGCCGTCGAGGTGGCCGGCCTCGCAGGGGTCCAGACAGCGTTCCGCCAGGCCCATCACGCCGCTGAAGCTCCAGGGGTAACTTCCCGCGTCCCGGGCGATGTTGAGCGCGTCGACCACTGCCCGCCCGAGCGGCGGAGCCCAGGGCACCGCGCACACCCCGAGCAGCTGGAACGCCTCCGACAGGCCGTGGGTCGCGATGAACCCCGCGACCCACTCGGCCCGTTCGGTGGAGTCCAGCGTCGCGAGCAGCTTCGCCCGCTCCGCCAGGGACACCGCACCGGGCCCGCCGGCCTCGGGTGTCGAGGGTGCGCCGAGAAGAGCCCGGGACCAGTCGGCGTCCCGCTGCCGGACCGCCGCCCGGCACCACGCGGCGTGCAGTTCGGCCCGCCAGTCGTCGGCCACCGGCAGTGCCACGATCTCCTCCGGAGTGCGCCCGCCGAGCCGCTCCGACCAGGAGCCGAGCGGGGCGGCCTCCACCAACTGGCCGAGCCACCAGGACCGTTCGCCGCGTCCCGCCGGGGCCTTGGCCACGACGCCGTCGCGCTCCATGCCCGCGTCGCACTCGTGCGGTGCCTCGACGACGAGCGCGGGCCTGTCCTTCGTACCGCCCTCGCCGGCGGCGCCGGCGCGTTCCTTGCCCGCGTCGCGTTCGTGCGATGCCTCGACGGCACGCGAGGGCCAGCCACTCGTACCGCGCTTGCCGGCGGCCGTGCTGTCGGTGTGGCCGGCGCTGTTCGTGTGGTCGACGGCCACGCACGCTCCCGCCCGGACCGCCATCCGCGCGGCGAGCGCCGAGTCGGGCAGCGCGGACAGCAACTCCGCCGCCGTCGCACGAACATTGCGGCTGCGGTCGGCCAGCGCCCGCTCCAGGAAAGGCTCGTCCTCGGCGGACAGTCCCGTGCGGAGCGAGTCGAGGAACATCAGCCGGTCCTCGGCGCGTTCCGTCGGCCAGGTCTTCTCCAGCAGTTCCCGGGCGGCAGCGGGCTCCCGCGCGCGTATCGCCGAGAGGAGGGAGACCCGCTCGGCGAACAGGCCCTCCTGCCACAGCTGTTGGATCCGCTCGGTCTCGTCGGCGCCGGGCAGGGCCGTGCCCCCGCCCGGGGCCGAGCGCAGGGCGAACCGCCAGTCCGTGTTCAGCCGGGCCAGCCACAGCGCGCGCGGGCCCGCGAACTCCAGCGCCGCCGGACGCAGGTCCGTACGCCCCCTGGCCGCGTCGAGCAGCGCGGGCAGTGTCTGCGGAGGCGCCGCGAAACCGTGCGTGTTCGCCGCCGCGAGCCACTGGGGCAGCAGCTCCATCAGATCCGGCGCCGTGCCCCGGCGACCGCTGCCGCCCGGGGTGCCGGGCCGGTCGGCCGATCCCCCAGCCCAGTCCGGCTCTGGCGGACAACTGGGAGACCCTCATCACCGC